>NZ_JBFUHX010000003.1:0-267917 GCF_056402175.1 Paenisporosarcina sp. P4_B8
GTGTGGCCGGGATAAGTGCTGAAAGCATCTAAGCATGAAGCCCCCCTCAAGATGAGATTTCCCATTACGCAAGTAAGTAAGATCCCTCAAAGACGATGAGGTAGATAGGTTCGAGGTGGAAGCGCGGTGACGTGTGCAGCTGACGAATACTAATCGATCGAGGACTTAACCAAAATGAATTTGAATGGTTTTCAATGACCCGTTTATCCAGTTTTGAGTGAACAAACACTCAAAAAAAAGTCTAGTGATAATGGCAAAGAGGTCACACCCGTTCCCATACCGAACACGGAAGTTAAGCTCTTTAGCGCCGATGGTAGTTGGGGGTTTCCCCCTGTGAGAGTAGGACGTCGCTAGGCTTTTTTATTTATACTTTTATTCCGAAGTAGCTCAGTGGTAGAGCAATCGGCTGTTAACCGATTGGTCGTAGGTTCGAGTCCTACCTTCGGAGCCACTACTTTCTTCTTGCTTCCATAGCTCAGCAGGTAGAGTGCTTCCATGGTAAGGAAGAGGTCACCGGTTCGAGCCCGGTTGGAAGCTTTTTTCCAAAAATACAGTACTCGTTTATCATACATATCGGCCCCTTGGTCAAGCGGTTAAGACACCGCCCTTTCACGGCGGTAACACGGGTTCGAATCCCGTAGGGGTCACCATGAATTTCTTTTTACGTAACTTTAACCAGTTCGTAAAAAGGATCAAAAGCAAGTAGTTCTAGGAAACGAACGAATGAATGAAGGAGCGTACAAAAGTACGTGACTGAAATGAATGCGTGAGTTGACAACGAAATACGCCGCTTTTCATTCTTTTTACCGGAGGATTAGCTCAGCTGGGAGAGCATCTGCCTTACAAGCAGAGGGTCGGCGGTTCGAGCCCGTCATCCTCCACCATTATTTTTATATGTTTACCCTTGGAGGGGTAGTGAAGTGGCTAAACACGACGGACTGTAAATCCGTTCCTTCGGGTTCGGCGGTTCGAATCCGCCCCCCTCCACCATTTTTTCGATTTTACTAATGGGGTATAGCCAAGCGGTAAGGCAACGGATTTTGATTCCGTCACGCCCTGGTTCGAATCCAGGTACCCCAGCCATAACTTTTGTACGAGCCATTAGCTCAGTTGGTAGAGCATCTGACTTTTAATCAGAGGGTCGTAGGTTCGAATCCTACATGGCTCATTTTTTTTATTTAATCTTTTTTCGGGGCCTTAGCTCAGCTGGGAGAGCGCCTGCCTTGCACGCAGGAGGTCAGCGGTTCGATCCCGCTAGGCTCCATAATTGAAAAGATGTTTGGAATAATTATATTCCAAACATCTTTTTTTGTTTTTCTGAAATCATGTTTATCCAAAATAATGCGATGACAAGAGTTGAATGAACTCTTTCTCCAAATCTCCTTGTTTCTTCACGACTACATAGGTCGTGACTTTCGGTAATTCAAATAAATCAAAATGGACATTCTTCAATCTGCCCTCCAGTAGTTCACGTCTGACAATAGAGTGCGGAAGGAATGAAATACCGAGCCCTTCCTGGATAAAACGTTTGGTGATATGTGCTTGAGAGACTTTCATGGAACGCAAGCCGGTTACTTGTTTTCTTAACTTTATCAACACGTCATCCCAAAATACGGGGTGATGGTGGGTAAACAGTGTATAAGTTTGTAAAAACTCCATTTCATCGTACGCAGGTCCACTTTCATCATCATAGATATCCACAGGAGCAATGAAAAGAAGAGGTTCTTCAAAAATTGGAATCGATTCAATATGTTTATAAGTCGAATTTAATGCGGATATCCCCAAATGTACGTCTTCTTTATCCACAAGTTCTTCGATGAGGTGCGATTCTTCCACGCGAATCGTGATTTCTAAGTCTGGATGTTGACGCATAAATGAACGCAGGATATGAGGTAATATGGTTTCTGCAAGCAACGGAGAAATGGCGATGGTCCAATTCCTTCTAAACCCCTGTTTGTATGCATGAACGGTTTGGATACTTTCTTCATATTGTTGAAGGAGTTTGTCTGCTTTATCCACAAATAATTTGCCAGCATCCGATAGCGTAACCCGGTTTTTGCTACGTTCAAATAAAGAAATCCCTAAAAATTCTTCCAACAATTTAATGTGCACGGAAACACTCGGTTGTGACATTAAAAGTTGCTCGGAAGTTTTACGGAAATTAAGCGTCTTGGCAGCTACACTGAATGTTTTTATCCATTGAATTTCAATAACAAACACCTCTAATTAAGAAAATTAATTAAGTTAATTATAACTATTTAATTTTTATAATCAATTTACCGACGTATACTTCTTTTATAGGAGGCGATCAGTATGTTTCAAAAAGGTTTGAAAGACGTGGTGGCCGTTCACACGAAAATCGCATCGGTCGATGGAGACAAAGGTGAATTGCGCTACCGTGGAGAACTTGTGGATAAAATCATCCCAAATGCAACATTTGAACAGTTGTCCACATTTTTATGGACAGGAGAGAAGGAACCAGTTTCCCCATTACTGAAAGAAGGAAGAGTACTTCCTAAACATGTACTAAACCTACTGGAGCAATTGCCCATTGATTTACAAGTGATGGATGTATTGAAGGTGGCTGTTTCGGCTTACGGAACCCCGTCATTCCTGGGAAAATCAACATATGAACAATCGGTTATTTTAACAGCTGCTCTTCCGGTAATCGTTGCCTTTTATTATCGAAGACAACAAGGATTGGAGCCTTTGTCTTCACTTGATAATCTCGGACATACAGCCAATTTTTTATACTTGTTAACAGGGATATCCCCAACACCTGCACAAGTGGAAGCGCTTGAGACGTATTTGTTATTAACAATGGAGCATGGTTTGAATGCATCGACGTTTGCTGCACGTGTCACCATCTCAACGGAGTCTGATATTCCATCTGCAATTGTATCTGCACTAGGGACGATGAAAGGTCCTTTACATGGAGGTGCTCCTTCAGGGGTGCTTGATTTATTGGACGAGATGCAGTCTTCCGAAGGTGTTCGTTCAGTCATAGAAGAAAAGCTGGCTAGAGGAGAACGCATCATGGGGTTCGGTCACAGGATCTATAAAACGGAAGATCCACGTTCGATTGTGCTTCGTGAAAAATGTTTATCACTTCAAGGAGAAGATGCATGGCTTGATCTTGCTACTTTTGCTGAAAAAGAAATAATTCATCTGTTAAATGAACATAAACCTGGCCGCAAGCTGTATACCAATGTCGAGTTCTATGCTGCAGCCATCATGCGTGCCATTAATTTGGACCCGGCACTCTTTACACCTACCTTCAGTGTGGCTCGAATTGTCGGGTGGACTGCCCATGCGATGGAACAAGCAGAAGATAACACAATTTTCAGACCGCAGTCTGTATATATTGGAAAAACTTTTGTATGATAGTGTAAAAGTTGTTGGGAGTGTGGAATATGAGCGTTTTATTAATGCATGATGATGTGACGTTACGACCGATGCAAGAATCCGACATTGAAAGACTGTGGAGACTGACAACGTCCGAAACGTTTACTTTTATGCTTAATAAATTTCAGCATATGGAAGAGTTTGAAAAGTGGATGAGCTCTGGCTATGAAGATATGCAATTAACTGATTCGACAATGGTTTTTGTTGCAGCGAACTCAAAAACGGAGGAACTGTATGGTTCTACACGTATATATAACATTGACCATGCGAATAAAACATGTGAAATAGGCGGTACTTTTTATGGCAAACCATTTCAACGAACGCATATCAATACGACGGCTAAGTGGCTGCTGCTTACATATGCCTTTGAAACGCTTGGCATGATTCGCGTTCAATTTAAAACAGATGAAGAAAATGTGGAGTCTCAAAAAGCGATTGAACGACTCGGAGCCCAAAAAGAAGGCATCTTACGAAATGAACGAATTCGCTCGACTGGAAAACCGCGCAATGCCGTTGTTTACTCAATCATTGAAAAAGAGTGGGCCAGCGTCAACAAAGGGTTGCAAGAAAAAATGAATAAATATTCAAAATGATGTGCAGTTGAGCCAAGTGTACCTCCTGATTTACAATAGACCTAAGTAAATGGGGAGGTATAAAATAATGAATAAATTAAATATATCTTTAATTGGGGTACCGATGGATTTGGGGCAAAATCGTCGTGGGGTTGATATGGGACCGAGTGCGATTCGTTACGCTGGCGTTGTTGAACGTTTAGAAGAGATTGGTCACACGGTAACAGACGAAGGCGATATCCAAATTGCAGCGGCAGAAAAAACTGCTCCAACGAATACAAATTTACGCAACTTAAAAGAAGTAACAGATGCAAGTACAACTTTAGCTAATAAAATACATGACGTTATGGAAAATGGTCAATTCCCACTTATTCTAGGTGGAGATCATAGTATTGCCATTGGCACATTGGCTGGTTTAGGCGATCGTTATGAAAATCTAGGCGTTATCTGGTACGATGCGCATGCAGATTTAAATACGGGAGATACGTCTCCATCTGGTAACATTCACGGGATGCCACTTGCAGTAAGTATTGGATTGGGCAATGAACAATTGGTGAATATTCGTGGATTTGCACCAAAAATCAAGCCTGAAAATGTTGTCATTATCGGCGCACGTTCAATTGATCCTGGTGAGCGTGAGTTAATTAAAGAAAAAGGCATCAAAGTGTTCACGATGCATGATATCGATAAGCTTGGAATGACGGAAGTTATGGACAAAGCTATGTGGTATTTAAAAGATCGTGAAGTAGATGGTGTCCATTTATCACTGGATTTAGATGGAATTGATCCGATTTATACACCAGGTGTGGGAACTCCTGTACCGGGTGGAATCAGTTACCGCGAAAGTCATTTAGCGATGGAAATGCTGTATTCTGCAGACATAATCACATCAGCTGAATTCGTTGAAGTAAACCCGATTCTTGATGAGAAAAATAAAACAGCGGATGTAGCTGTAGCTTTGATGGGCTCACTATTCGGCGAAAAATTATTATAAGTTAATATCGAACGGTTCAACCTGGCATATGATGCTATGGTTGAACTGTTTTTGTATTTAATTTCATGCCACTAATTGACATGAATGGCCGTCAACTTATAGGTAAGTTTTTAATTAATTGTAAGTATCTTGAAATATTTCTGATATAATATTAGGTATTGATAAAAAAGATGAAACCTGTCTCAACTTTAATCCGTATAAGTAAGACAGCCGCATGAGCGGAGGGGAAATCACCATGGATGCTTTGGTCAACAAACGAATAAAAGAAGTATTAAAAGGCGATCAAAATGCATTCGCGGAGATTGTCGAGCTATACCAAGATAAATTATATCGGGTATGTTTTCGTATGCTTGGAAACATGCATGAAGCGGAGGATATCGCACAGGAAGCATTTGTTCGTGCCTTCATTAACATCCATACGTATGATACAAATCGAAAATTTTCAACTTGGTTGTACCGAATTGGAACCAATTTGTGTATCGACCGTATAAGAAAGAAGAAACCGGATTATTACTTGGATGCAGAGGTTTCAGGTACAGAAGGTTTGAATATGTATTCGCAAATCGCTGCCTCAGAAGAATTGCCGGAAGATCAGGTAATGAAAATGGAAATGCAAGACCGTGTCCAATATGAAATCAGTCGCTTGCCGGATAAGTACCGCGCAGTGATTGTACTGAAATATATGGAGGATTTGCCGCTCCAGGAAATCAGTGACATTTTGGAAATGCCACTTGGAACTGTGAAAACCCGTATCCACAGAGGGCGCGAAGCGCTCAGAAAGCAATTGAGTAACATGTAGGAGGGATTCACGATGAACAAATGTCCAGAACATATCGTTCACTATATGCATGAATATTTGGATGGCGACATCAGTGTTGAACATGAGCAGGAGCTCAAAACCCATTTAATCAATTGTCCGTCTTGTCAGCAGCACATGCATGAGTTAAGCAAAGTCACTGCGTTCGTTCAGAGCGCTTCACATATTACAGCACCGAATGGTTTTGTGGAAGGCGTGACTGCACGATTGCCAAAAGAAACATCAAAAGTTGGGATGAAACGCTGGTTCCACAGCCATCCATTACTGACTGCTGCAGCCTTGTTTATGATTCTGATGAGTGCTTCACTCTTCTCCAGTTATAACGATGACCAACATTTCTCGTTTACAAAACAACCAAACCTTGTGGTTGAAGGAGAAAAAGTAATCGTTCCTGCAGGAGAGATTGTCAAAGGGGACTTGGTTGTCAAAAATGGTGACCTTCAAATTGATGGAGAAGTAGATGGGAATGTGACGGTAATCAATGGACAGTATATGGCCTCAACAGCCAATGTGACAGGTGAAATAGAAGAAATCAATCAAGTGTTTGATTGGCTTTGGTACAAAATTAAAGCAGGCGCAAAAGACGTCACGTCGCTTGTTGATGGAAAAGAAGATAAATAAGCCTACCCGTTGAGGGTGGGCTTTTGCTTTGTCCCTATTGAAAGGTAGGAGATAGGACATGATTCCGGCTGCGAAATATGTGAACGCGAAAAGAAGTTGTGGAAAAGCGAATAAAAGTCTATTAAACGAGAATAGAAATGGAATAACCACGAATAGAAGTCCCCAAAACACGCATAGGCCAAAATCCATGCGCTATAAGTGTCAATCTTGCCTGAAGCGTTGCGCTATTAGGCAGAAGGCTGGATGTTTATGTTATACTGATTCCATATGAATATGTGATGAAAAGTGGGGGATGCCACATGCCGTTTATTGACCAATTCACCGATTTGACGCCGGTAAACGTGCTCGTTAATATACTTGATGTGTTACTCGTGTGGTTTGTCATTTATAAGATCTTCACTTTGATAAAAGGAACGAAAGCGGTCCAATTATTAAAAGGAATCTTTGTAATCATCATTGTCCGGGTGCTAACGCAAACAGTTGGATTGGATACACTTGGTTGGATGATGCAAAAAATCATTGACTGGGGCTTTCTTGCCATTATTATTATTTTCCAACCGGAGCTAAGACGTGCACTCGAACAAATAGGTCGAGGGAAATTATTCGCCCGCACGAGCCTTCAAGAAGCAGAAGAGCAAAATCGATTGATTGAAGCTATGACGAAATCTGTAAGCTATATGGCAAAACGCCGAATTGGTGCGTTGATTTCGATTGAACGCGAAACAGGGTTAACGGAGTACATTGAAACGGGTATTAAAATGAACTCTGAAACTACATCGGAATTATTGATTAATATTTTCATACCGAACACGCCACTTCATGATGGTGCGGTTATTATGCAAAAAAATAAAATAGCAGCGGCTGCCTGTTATTTGCCGTTATCTGAAAGTCCATTCATTTCGAAAGAGCTTGGTACACGTCATCGTGCGGCACTGGGTATAAGCGAAGTGACGGATGCCATTACCATTATTGTATCTGAGGAAACGGGAGCGGTTAGTTTAACGTCTAACGGAGACCTTCACAGAAATCTATCCATTGAAGAATTTGAAACACGCTTGCGTAAAGTGTGGTTTGGACCTGAACCTGAAATGGTTAGCACTTCTAAATGGACGTGGAGGGGGAAAAAGAATGGATAAAATGATGAATAGCCCTTGGTTTTTGAGAATCACTGCGCTACTTCTTGCCATGCTTTTGTTCTTGACGATTAAATCCGATGAAGAAAGCTTGAATGCATCAACGAACGGGAACATGACGGATATTATTCGCGATGTGCCGGTGGAAGTCTATTATGATGATGAGAACTTAGTGGTCACGGGAGTTCCAGAGACCGTTGATGTGACGATAGAAGGACCTACGTCGATTGTACAATCAGCAAAACAGTTGCAAGATTTCACCGTCTTTGTGGATTTACGCAATTTGAATATGGGTCAGCATAATGTCATGCTCCAAGTGGAAAACGTGTCAGAAAAACTTGAAGTCACCTTAGATCCTTCTAATATCGAAGTGAGTATTGAAGAGAAAATAACCCGGGAAATGCGGGTAGATGCTGAATTTAACGAACGATTGCTGGCTGAAGACTTTATCGTGACGGGCATGAAAACGAACCCTGAACGCGTATTGATAACGGGAGCGAAAAGTGTAGTTGAAAGCATCAGTTTTGTAAAAGCAACCGTCGGGGGAGAGCCAGGGCTCAATAAAACATTCACGCAAGAAGCGAGCGTAAAAGTATTGGATAAGGATTTATCCAAATTGAATGTGACCATTGAACCTGCTCAAGTGGACGTCACGGTTAACATTGAAGAATATAGCAAAGAGGTACCCATTGCTTTAAGGCAAATCGGGCCACCTAAAGAAGGCGTAATAATTAATGATTTAACGCCGGCATTTGAGTATGTACGTGTGTACGGAAACCGAGCGGTAGTCGATGCATTGGAGTCAATCAAGGTGGACGTAGATGTGAGTAAGCTTGAAGAATCAAAAAAACTCGCATTGAAATTACCGGTACCTAAAGGTGCGTCGAGACTTTCTGAATCTCAACTGGAAGTACTTGTTGATGTGACACCAGCACCTGAAGAAGAGCCGGTGTTGGACGAGTCAGCCCAAGTACCAGCTGAAGAAGAAAACGAAGTTAAAACAACATCCCGTGAATTCGCGGATATTAATGTAGAAGTCAGAGGGTTGAATGAAAAGGATCGTTACTCATTCAGCCAACCTGAAAGTGGTCAAGTCCTCTTGACTGTACGAGGTGAAAGTCCATATATTGACACATTAAGCGCGAAGGATTTTCAAGTATATGTAGATGCAAGCACAGCTGAAAACGGTGAGAATCATTTGAATGTCACCGTTGAAGGTCCTGGGAACGTGACTTGGACGGTGTCTTCACCTTCTGTCACAGTGGATGTCGTGCGAGCTTAAGTTTGGATTTGAAGGAGAGAATAGATAAATGGGTAAATATTTTGGAACTGATGGGGTACGAGGCGTTGCGAATAGCGAGCTTACACCAGAATTAGCATTTAAATTAGGTCGTATCGGTGGATACGTTTTAACAAAAGGAGCTACAAGTCGTCCGAAAGTTTTGATTGGACGTGATACACGTATCTCCGGTCATATGCTGGAAGGTGCACTGGTTGCTGGTCTTTTATCGGTAGGTGCAGAAGTTATGCGTTTAGGCGTCATCAGTACGCCAGGTGTTTCTTACTTAACGCGTGTGATGAGTGCTGAAGCGGGCGTCATGATTTCAGCTTCACATAACCCGGTTGCGGATAATGGAATCAAATTCTTTGGTTCTGATGGCTTCAAACTTTCTGATGAACAAGAAGCGGAAATCGAAACGCTTATTGATACAGAAGTAGATGAATTGCCACGCCCGGTTGGCGGCAATTTAGGATCTGTTACGGACTACTTTGAAGGTGGACAAAAATACATCAGTTACTTAAAGCAAACGTTGGATGAAGATTTTGTTGGCATCCATGTTGCTTTGGACTGCGCACATGGCTCTACTTCTTCTTTAGCAACTCATGTTTTTGCTGACCTGGATGCGGATCTTTCCACAATGGGCGCATCACCGAACGGTTTGAACATTAACGAAGGTGTCGGATCTACTCACCCTGAAGTATTGGCTAAGTTTGTCGTTGACAAAGGAGCTCATGTAGGGCTTGCGTTTGATGGAGACGGCGATCGTCTGATTGCAGTGGATGAAAAAGGTCAAATCGTAGATGGCGATCAAATTATGTACATTTGTGCGAAGCACTTGCATAGTGAAGGCCGTTTGAAGCACGATACAGTTGTTTCTACAGTTATGAGTAACATGGGCTTCTATAAGGCGCTTGAATCTCATGGCATGAGTAGCGTGCAAACAGCGGTTGGTGATCGATATGTTGTCGAGGAAATGAAAAACAATGGCTACAATTTAGGTGGAGAACAATCAGGACACATCGTGTTTCTGGATTATAATACAACAGGTGATGGTTTACTAACGGGTCTTCAATTGGTGAACATCATGAAAATTACAGGCAAGAAGCTGTCTGAACTTGCAGCTGAAATGACGATTTTCCCACAAAAACTTGTGAATGTACGTGTCACGGACAAACATGGCGTAACGGATAATGCAAAAGTGGCGGCAGTCATTGCGGAAGTTGAGCAAGAAATGGCTGGCAATGGCCGCGTGTTGGTACGTCCTTCCGGTACTGAACCATTGGTGCGTGTCATGGTTGAAGCGTCAACGCAAGAAGATTGCGAACGATATGTGGAACGCATTGCTGAAGTTGTGCGTACTGAAATGGGACTAGCAGAATAATTTATTTGGAGGGCCAGCTTCTATGAAGTTGGTCTTCTGTCGTTCTGTGTATATAAATTCCCATTTAAAAACAAGTCGTAAGAATATTAATTATTTTTCTTCCCAGCTGCTAATTCTTTTCGTATAATACCAATACAATGGTGGAAAGTGGGTGGCCCATGCGTTTAGATGCTACAGATAAACGTATTTTAGAATTATTGATTGCCAATGGACGCTTATCGTATGTAGATATAGGTAAAGAATTGAACTTATCACGCGTTGCTGTGCGCGAACGTGTACACCAGTTGCAAGAAGCGGGAGTCATTGAACGTTTCACGGTGGTAATCAACTCGGAGAAAGTTGGTAAAAGTGTATCTGGCTTCTTTGAAGTGGACTGTGAACCATCTTCGCTTGTGGAAGTGGCTGAAAAACTTGCTGATAACCCTAGTGTTGCGAGCTGTTATCAAATGACCGGACCTTCAACCCTGCATATGCATGTCTTGGTGGATGATTTCTCCAATCTGGAAAAGTTCATCAACGAAGAATTGTACGCATTGGAAGGCATTACGCGTGTGGAAAGCCACATATTATTAAGACGTTTCAAGAGCCGAAGTGGATTAAAACTATAACAAAATAAAGACCCCTGACATTTCTTATGAAAAGTCAGGGGTCTTTTTGTGTAGAAATTTCAACTTACGAAATGATTGTAAACGTTTTCATCGTTTTAATAAGGCGATACTAACATTTTGATTGAGTTTTTCTGAAATGAATTACGTTATGTAGGAGATAATCACTATTTATTAACGAAAGGTAGATAAAAATTGAAAAATTATAATTTATTTGAATATTCATGTAGATTTTTAATTCTCAATGCTCTATAATCACATTTAACAAATAACAACCAATTGTTAATCAAATTAAAAAAATCAATTAACAATTGTAAGAAGGTGGGGGAATAAATGATAGCTTTGATTGTCAGAAGAGGGATACAACTAGTTTTTTTATTACTAGGAATTTCCTTTCTTGTCTTTTCATCCATGTACATAGCTCCTGGCGACCCAGCCACGATGGTGGGCGGACCTACGGCGACTGAAACCGATTTGGAAGCCATCCGAGATAATCTTGGCTTAAATGATCCATTCCTTGTTCAATATGGAAGGTATTTAAAACATGCAGCTCAAGGGGATTTTGGTTATTCCTATCAGTCAAAGCAAGCTGTTTCAGAGGCTATATCAATCCGTTTTCCAAATACATTAAAACTTGCGATTTCCAGTATGATTGTTGCGGTAGTCATTGGGATATTTGCAGGGTTGATATCAGCACTCAAACATAATTCATGGCTGGATGTCACGTCAACCACGTTTGCGCTTGCTGGCATTTCCATTCCGAACTTTTGGTTAGGTACACTGTTAATTTTAGTGTTTGCAGTAAATCTGCAATGGCTTCCAGTAGGTGGACTTTCCGAACCTTTTTACACGGTTGACGGTTTCAAACAATTGATTTTACCGGCAATTACTCTTGGTACGGGCTCTGCAGCTATGATTGCACGAATGGCGAGGTCTTCCATGCTTGAAGTGATTAAAGCTGATTATGTTAGGACAGCAAGGGCGAAAGGTGTGAAAGAACGAAACGTCATTTGGATTCACACGCTGAAAAATGCCATGATTCCAGTCATCACAGTCATCGGACTTAACTTTGGATTTTTGCTAGGGGGAACAATCATTACTGAAAAAGTATTCGCCATCAATGGTGTAGGTAGGTTAATGATTGATTCAATCGCAATGAGAGATTTCCCTATGGTTCAAGGATCTGTGCTGTTAGTGGCCACTCTGTTTGTGGTCGTAAATTTAATCGTAGATATTGTTTATACCTTTATCGATCCACGTATCAGCTACGACTGATGAAAGGAGATACCATATGACGAATGCAATCCTGACGACGGAGAAACGTTTGCCGGTTGTTAAGAAAAAAGAAAAAGTTTATATGACTACTTTAAAAAGATTGTTCAAAAATAAGTTAGCAGTTGCGGGATTGGTCATCATCCTTTTACAAATCGGAATGGCAGTTTTTGCGCCACTTATTGCGATCCATGATCCCATTAAACAAAACTTGGTGGCAAGCGAATTGCCAATGTTTTCAGATGGCCATTGGTTAGGAACTGACAACTATGGACGGGATGTGTGGGCACGAATTGTCTACGGTGCACGAATTTCCTTGCTTGTAGGGATCATGGCCGTATCACTAGGTCTGATTGGGGGTGTCACGCTTGGATTGCTCGGCGGGTACTATAAAAAATTGGATGGCGTCATCATGCGCATTGTTGATTTATTGTTCTCGTTCCCAGGGATATTGCTAGCGATGTTGATTATCGCAATTTTGGGCACGAATTTGGTCAATGTCGCCATCGCAATCAGTATTTGGTCCATTCCAACATGTGCCCGTATTGTACGAGGCTCGGTTCTTTCCATTAAACAGAAAGAATACATCATGGCGATGAAGTCATTGGGCGCATCTGATTTTCGAATTATGATTCGTCACATTTTACCGAATGCATTCGCACCGATCATTGTATTCGCGACGATGCGAATGGCTACGGCGATATTATCCACAGCTGCACTCAGTTATTTAGGACTGGGCGCTCAGCCTCCCACACCTGAGTGGGGAGCCATGATTGCACAAGGTCAAGATTATATGTGGACGTCACCTCATTTAACAATCATCCCAGGTGTTGCTATTATGTTGACGGTTTTTGCATTCAATGTTGTCGGTGATGGATTGCGGGATGCGTTAGATCCGAATATGGATATTCAATGAAAAGCGAAACGCGCCACTTTAGCTCGGCGCCGGCGCTTGAAGAACCGATTCGAAAGCTTGTTTTCGCATGAGGGACTAAAGCTGAAGTGCGAACTGGCGTGTATTGCCAGACATCAATAATAATGGAGCAGGGGGAAAAAGAATGAAGAAAATAGTATGGTACTCAATCATGTTAATGGTAATGCTTGTACTTGCAGCTTGCTCGGGGGAATCCGCATCAGCACCTAAAGATTCTGATGGGAAATCAAGTGGTGGATCTGCAAGTAATGAAACATTCACATATGCATCGACTTCAGATGCTGTCGGGTTATCACCGATCTTAATGAACGACGCAGTTTCCGCGAATATCACGGAGCATGTCTATGAGCAACTATTTACTCGTAACGGAGATACACAGGAATTTGAACCTTTGCTTGCTGAATCATATGAAAACCCTGATGAAAACACATGGGTCATTAAATTAAAAGAAGGTATCAAATTCCACGATGGTACACCTTTTAATGCTGAAGCAGTAAAATATACATTTGATAAACTTCGCGATCCAGCAACTGCTGCACCACGTGCATCATTATTGGAACCGGTTGATACGATTACAGTATTAGACGAACACACGGTTGAAATTAAAACAAAGTATCCGTATGGACCGTTCTTAGCGGCTTTATCACATACAAATGCAGCGATTGTCAGCCCAACTGCCGACAAGAAACAAGACTTAATGAAAGATCCAGTTGGAACGGGTCCATTCAAGTTTGTTAGTTGGACACCTGGAGATAAAGTTGAATTAGAAGCAAATGAAGAATATTGGGATGGGGCACCGGAATTAAAGAAAGTTATGCTAAAAGTCGTTCCGGAAATTTCAACTGCGATTTCCATGCTACAAACAGGGGAAGTTCAATTCATCGATAATTTACCAACAGAGCAAGTGAAGCGATTGGAATCAATGGATAACATCAATATTGAAAAGAAAGATGGTACGAGTGTTTATTACTTAACGTTCAACCATTCACTTGAGAGAAACCAAGATGCTGAGTTCCGTAAAGCAGTTGCATTAGCAGTAGACCGTGATGCATTTGTTTCGAAACTGAATGGTTTAGGTGTAAGAAGTGATAGTGTTATCGGGCCGCAAGTATTCGGCTTTGATGAATCTGCAGACAAAGCGGGAACGGCGTATGATGTTGAAGCGGCAAAAGCCTTAGTTAAGAAAAATGGATACGGGGACAAACCAATAAAATTATTAACTGCTAATCGCGACAATTTCATCTTAATGGCTGAAATCGTACAAGCTCAATTAACTGAAGCAGGATTCAAAGTAGAGATTGAATCGATGGAATGGGCAACATTCTTGGATACAGCTCGCGCGGGAGACTATGACCTTACTTTCTTGAGTTGGTCAAATGTAACGGGAGATGGTTCTGAATTATTATATCCGAACTTCCATAGTGATAACGTTGGTTCATCTAACCGTTCTCAATACAGCAATCCGGAATTTGACGAACTGGTTGTTCAATCTCGTACAACGATTGACCAGGATGAGCGTTTGCAAATTCTAGATGAAGCCAATCATTTAATGATTGATGAAAATGTTGTCATCCCAATGTATCACGGGATTGTTACGGCAGCGCTGGATAAAAATTATTCTGGTCTTGAAATTGATCCAAATGGTAAGTGGTCCTTGAAAAAAGTTTCAAGAAAGTAGGGGGAAATGATATGGAGACATTACTCGAAGTGAATCACTTGGTAACCGAATTTCGCACAGCGGACGGCAACGTCCAAGCTGTGCGGGATGTCTCCTTTTCCATTGCGAAAGGGGAGACGCTTTGTATCGTTGGTGAATCAGGCTGCGGGAAAAGTATTACGTCCCTATCTGTCATTGGACTGCTTCCGAGTAATGGAAAGATCGCAGGCGGAGAAGTGAAGTACGAAGGAAAGCCGATTCATAATCTACCATACGAAGAAATGAGAAAAATGCGTGGGACGAAAATTTCAATGATTTTCCAAGAACCGATGACCGCATTGAATCCAGTATTGACGGTGGGGTACCAATTGCGTGAACCACTCATTTTGCATCATAAAGTCAGCAAAAGTGAAGCGACGAAACAAGGCATAGAGTTATTGAAGCAAGTCGGCATTCCCTATCCGGAGAAACGTATGAATCAATACCCACATGAACTGAGTGGGGGGATGAGACAACGAGTCATGATTGCCATTGCCCTCGCCTGCCATCCTGGCCTGCTCATTGCAGATGAACCAACTACTGCATTGGACGTCACCATTCAGGCTCAAATTTTGGATTTAATTAATGACCTTAAAGAAAAATTGAATATGGGCGTTATGATGATTACCCATGATATGGGCGTTGTCGCTGAAGTTGCTGACCGTGTGATGGTCATGTATGCAGGTAAAAAAGTGGAGGAAGGCACGGTCACTGAAATATTTGATCATCCAAAACATCCGTATACAATTGGCTTGCTGAATTCAGTTCCGAACATTGATGATCCTGATTTTGAGTTGGAACCGATTCCTGGGTCCCTTCCGAGTTTACAGGAACACATACAAGGATGTCGTTTCCATCCGCGATGTAAATTTGCGACTGATAAATGCCGGGAACTGACACCACCTGAATTTAAAACGGATGAAGGACATGTCGTCAGTTGTTGGTTGCACGAAGAAGTGGAGGAGGTTAAGCATGGTCACCTTGTCGCCCAAATCTGATCCAAAAATTCTCCTTGAGTTAAGAGGCGTGAAAAAGTATTTTCCTATTAAAGGCGGTATTTTGAAACGCGTTCAAGGCAACGTGAAAGCTGTAGAAGATGTGTCACTTCAATTGTTTGAAGGGGAAAGTCTGGGAGTGGTTGGCGAATCGGGCTGTGGAAAATCAACTCTGGGTAGAGCCATTTTAGGACTGGAAGAATTGACGGAAGGAAAAATCCACTTTCGTGACGAAGAAATACAAGATTTAAAGCGTAAAGAAAAATTGAAATTCATCAAAGAAATGCAGATGATTTTCCAAGATCCATATGCGTCCCTAAATCCACGCCAACGGATTGGTCATGCATTGGAAGAAGTATTTACAATGCATACAAACATGTCTGCAAAAGAAAAGCGAGCGAGTGTATTGGATTTACTACAAGAAGTCGGATTGAAAGAAGAACATTTTGAACGGTATCCGCATGAATTCAGTGGCGGGCAACGGCAACGAATCGGCATTGCGCGTGCGATTGCCTTGAATCCTTCTTTTGTCATTTGTGATGAAGCGGTTTCGGCTTTGGATGTTTCAGTCCAGGCACAAGTGTTAAAATTATTGAAGTCGCTACAAGAAAAATACCAGTTGTCGTACTTATTTATTTCTCATGACCTGGGCGTTGTCCGTTATTTCTGTGATCGGGTCTTGGTTATGTATCTGGGCAACACGGTGGAGCTCGGCACGGTAAAAGATTTGTTTGCTAATCCATTGCACCCGTACACGCAGGCTCTGCTTTCCGCTATTCCGAGGCCATCTGTTCAAAAAAATACTAAACGGATTCGTTTGCAGGGGGATTTGCCAAATCCGGCAAACCCTCCTAGTGGATGTCCATTTCACACACGTTGTCCGATTGCACAGGAAGTATGCAAAGTCGACAAACCGGCTTGGCAAGAAGTAGAACCAGCTCATTTTGCTGCTTGTCATTTTTCAGGAACAAAAATTTAAACATTGAACTGACTGAACTTAAGGGGGAACATCATGGATTACTTAAACCACCCATTTGCTGCGAAGCGACATACGGTATTCGCGAAAAAAGGCATGGTCGCCACTTCACAGCCACTTGCAGCACAGGCTGGTCTTGAAATATTGCAGAAAGGCGGAAATGCAATTGATGCTGCCATTGCAACAGCTGCCGCATTAACTGTAGTAGAACCCACTTCAAACGGTATCGGTGGCGATGCATTTGCCCTCGTATGGTCAAAGGACAAGTTGCATGGTCTGAATGCCTCCGGTCCTGCACCGCAATCGATTTCTGCTGAAGCCATCCGCGAGAAAGGGCATGAAAAAATGCCCGTTTTTGGCGTCATTCCAGTGACGGTTCCCGGGGTTCCAGCTGCGTGGGCTGAATTGTCCGCGAAATTCGGGAAACTTCCATTAAAGGACGTGCTCGTTCCGGCAATTCGATACGCAGAAGAAGGCTATCCATTGTCACCGATTCTCGGCAAGTATTGGAAAGCTGCCTATAAGAAGTACAAAGAAACGTTCACGGCCGAAGAATTTGCTGCCTGGTTCGAAACTTTTGCACCGGACGGTCGGGCACCTGAAATCGGGGAAGTCTGGTCTTCACCAGGCCATGCAAAAACGTTGCGTGCAATTGGTGAAACGAATGCGCGTGATTTCTACGAAGGAGAAATTGCCGACAAAATCGATGCATTCTTCAAAAAGCATGACGGATATTTAACGAAAGAAGATTTATCTACATATAAACCGCAATGGGTTGAGCCTGTTTCAGCAAACTACCGAGGTTACGATGTGTGGGAAATTCCACCGAACGGGCAAGGAATGGTTGCGTTGATGGCGTTGAACGTATTCAAGCAATTGGATCCACCTGCTTGGCAGGATGCGGACACATTCCACCGACAAATCGAAGCGATGAAGCTGGCATTTACAGATGGCCAGGCATTCATTACAGAACCTGAAGCAATGCCTCTAAGTGTCGAACATCTGCTGTCAGATGATTACGCTGTAAAACGAGCAGGTGTCATTGGGGAGACTGCAATGAACCCTGAACCGTATGAGTTGCCAAAAGGCGGAACGGTTTATTTAGCCGCTGCGGATGACGAAGGAAACATGATTTCTTACATCCAAAGTAACTATATGGGCTTCGGCTCGGGTATCGTGATTCCAGGCACAGGCATTGGACTGCAAAACCGAGGGCATGATTTTTCACTGGATGAAACACATCCGAACGTTCTGAAGCCAGGCAAGCGAACGTACCATACGATTATTCCTGGCTTCCTGACGAAAGATGGTCAGGCTGTTGGACCGTTTGGTGTGATGGGTGGATACATGCAACCACAAGGACATTTCCAAGTGGTCACAAATACAGTTGACTTCCTATTAAATCCGCAAGCAACGTTGGATATGCCACGCTGGCAATGGATGAAAGGGAAGACTGTCCATGTAGAACCGGAGTTTCCGAACTACTTGGTTCAGAGTTTGGTTAGAAAAGGACATGACATTCACGTAACATCCGATGGAGGCAGTTTTGGACGTGGGCAAATAATATGGCGAAACCCTAAAACGGGTGTGCTTCAAGGTGGCACAGAATCCCGAACAGACGGAGCTATCGCCGCTTGGTAGAACGTGCTGGGGTGAAGAACGCTACGGGACGTCCACGTCGTGTTCTTTACCGCAATATCACACTAGCTTTCTTTCGCACAGGCATGCTTGGATTTGGAGGGGGTCCTTCCTCTATTCCATTGGTCCATCAGGAAGTCGTGAAAAAATATGAATGGATGACGGATGACGAGTTCGGCGACACTTTAGCTCTTGCCAATACGTTGCCAGGTCCCATTGCGACTAAAATCGCTGGATATATTGGCTACCGGATAGCGGGTGTCTGGGGATGCTTGATTGCCCTTGCGGCATCTGTCATACCAACAGTTGTATTGATGATTGTCTTTTTAGGATTATTGCAAACATATAAAGATATTCCCTGGGTTCAACATATGTCAGCGTCCGTCGTACCGGTTGTTGCGGTCATGCTTGCCGTATTGACTTGGGATTTTGTTAAGAAATCAGGAGAAACTCTCGGTTGGATGCGCGCCATATTATTGATCGGGTTATCCGGCATTCTAATAGAAGGTTTGCAAATCCATCCGGCTATTGTCATTTTGGTTTGTATCCTTATCGTCTTTTCACCGCTCCTGAAAAGGAGGAAAAAAGCATGATTTATTGGCACTTGTTTTTAGCATTTTTCATTCCTGGTATTCTCGGTTATGGTGGAGGACCAGCTTCGATTCCATTAGTAGAGCATGAAGTGGTAGGGAATTATGAATGGTTAACCACGCAGGAATTTAGTGAAGTGGTCGCGATTGGCAATTCCTTGCCTGGTCCAATTGCTACGAAAATGGCGGGGTATATTGGGTACACGGAAGCGGGAGTACTCGGATCTATCGTCGCGATGTTCGCGAGCGTCGCACCGTCTTTACTCCTGATGATTGGCATGATGGCCATTCTGCTTAAGTACAAAGACGAACCGGAAGTGAAGAACTTAACGAAGATCATTCGACCAGTCATCGCTGTTTTGCTTGGTTTCATGACCATACAGTTTGCGCAGGAATCAGTTGAAGGTGTTGGTCCCGGTTATACTTTGTTTTTGATGGCGGCAAGTTTCGTTCTATTGGAAAAAGTGAAGTTGCACCCAGCTTTTGTCATTGCGTTGGCATTGGTATTTGGTGCTATAACGGGTTTGTAGAGTCGCAGAGATGCGGCTCTTTTCCATTTTCCCGATACACTTCGCATCTCTTTGTCAGCTGCGCTCACTCACATCCTCATGTACTTATGTACACTCCGGTGTTCGCTCGCTTGCTTCCGCGACCTGCTCGTGTCTCGGAAAAATGGTGTGTTACACTTCGCATCTCTTTGTCAGCTGCGCTCACTCACATCCTCATGTACTTATGTACACTCCGGTGTTCGCTCGCTTGCTTCCGCGACCTGCTCGTGTCTCGGAAAAATGGTGTGTTACACGTCGCATTTCTTTGTCAGCTGCGCTCACTCACATCCTCATGCACTTTAAGTGCACTCCGGTGTTCGCTCACTTGTTTCCTCGACATACTGTTGTCCCGGAAAAATGGGGAGAATTGTTATTTAAGAATGATTGAAAGGCTATCTCAAAACAAGATACTTGGTGAAAAATGGTCATTGAGAACCTATAAAATGTTTAATTAAACACGGAAAAACGGATGGTAAATTTTAAAAGGCTGTTTTCTTAGACTTTCATGTTTCTTTGGAATATATTGAGGGTATGTACTGTATTGACGTATGTATGTGAATTCAGTATGATAGGTGTGCTGACGTGAATTGTAAGTCATTGACAACTGACTACTTTAACGTCATCGTGCAAAAGGAGTGAATTTACGCACGTCAAAAAATCGGAAAACAATGATAGCGCCTGAGCTGAAGAAATCGGACGGAAATGGATCTTCAGCAGACGAGGAGGAGGAGTATCGAAGATTCGGCGGATACCTCCCGGCCGCGATGCCCGGTCGTAATTCTGATTCTTAAACCGCAGAAGTGATTTTGCGATTAAAGGAAGAAGAGGGCACACGAACAGCGTCTGCACGCTTAGCAGAACGCTTATTTTATTATGATTAAATTATTGGAGGATTTTAAATTATGTGCGGAATTGTAGGATACATCGGAGAGTTAGATTCAAAAGAGATTTTATTAAAAGGGTTGGAAAAATTGGAATACCGCGGTTACGATTCAGCTGGTATTGCCGTTCGCAATGAAGATGGTGTAACTGTATTCAAAGAAAAAGGACGCATTGCAGACTTACGTCAAGCAGTAGAAAATGATGTGCATGCAAAAACTGGTATCGGCCACACGCGTTGGGCGACTCACGGAGTTCCTAACCAATTGAATGCCCATCCACACCAAAGTGAATCAGGTCGCTATACGCTGGTTCATAACGGAGTTATCGAGAACTATCATTTGCTTCAAAAAGAATATTTACCTGGCATGGAAATGAAGTCCGACACGGATACAGAAGTCATTGTTCAGTTGATTGAGAAATTCTCTAACGACGGCATGACTACTGGTGAAGCATTCCGCCATACACTTGGCTTGTTGCACGGATCATACGCAATCGCGCTATTGGATTCAGAAGAAGCACAAACAATTTATGTTGCGAAAAACAAGAGCCCATTATTAGTTGGACTTGGTGACGACTTCAACGTTGTAGCGTCTGACGCAATGGCGATGTTACAAGTAACAGACCAATATGTAGAGCTTCATGATCAAGAAATGGTTATTGTGAAAAAAGAGTCTGTTGAAATTCAAAAATTAGATGGCTCGGTAGTGGAGCGTCAAGCTTATACAGCTGAACTGGATATGAGCGATATCGAAAAAGGCACATACCCACATTACATGCTGAAGGAAATTGACGAGCAACCGGCTGTTATGCGTAAAATCATCCAAGCTTACCAAAACGAAAAAGGCGAGCTTGAAATCGATGAAGCAATCTTGACTGCTTTAAATGAAGCGGATCGTATGTATATTATTGCAGCAGGAACTAGCTATCATGCTGGTTTAGTAGGAAAAGAATATTTCGAGAAAATTGCGGGTATTCCAGTAGAAGTTCACATTTCAAGTGAATTCGGCTATAACATGCCGTTGCTATCTGAAAAACCATTGTTCATGTTCATCACTCAATCAGGTGAAACTGCGGATAGCCGTCAAGTATTGGTGAAAATCAAAGAAATGGGGCACCCAACGTTAACAGTAACAAACGTACAAGGTTCTACACTTTCACGTGAAGCAGATCACACATTGTTATTGCATGCAGGTCCTGAAATTGCTGTAGCGTCAACGAAGGCTTACACAGCACAAATCGCTGTACTTGCCCTTACTGCAGCAGTAGCGGCTAAAAAAGCGGGACGTACAGTAGATTTTGATTTCGTTAAAGAACTTGGTATCGTAGCTAATGCCGTTCAAGCGATGGTTGATTCAAAAGAAGAAATGGAGCAAATCGCTCGTGACTTCCTATCAACTACTCGTAACGCATTCTTCATCGGCCGAAACTTGGACTTCTGTGTCAGCATGGAAGGCGCATTGAAACTGAAAGAGATTTCTTACATCCAAGCTGAAGGCTTTGCTGGTGGCGAATTGAAACACGGAACGATCGCTCTAATTGAAGATGGTACTCCGATCTTCGCATTGGCGACACAAAAAGCAGTAAGCTTGAACATCCGTGGAAACGTTAAAGAAGTCGTAGCACGTGGCGCAAACCCATGTATCATTGCGATGGAAGGCATGGAAGAAGAAGGCGACACGTTGGTATTACCAAAAGTGCATCCTTTGTTGACACCACTTGTTTCCGTTATTCCTTTACAGTTAATCAGCTATTACGCAGCACTTCACCGTGACTGTGACGTTGATAAACCTCGTAACTTGGCGAAGTCTGTTACGGTTGAATAGAAACTAGAAATGAATGCCGATATGTTTGTTCACAGACAACTCAGTTGTACCCTGTGTACACATATTAATTTCTAATGATCTTTATAATTGTTTGTTAAATGACGAATTTCAAAACTGACGCTAATATTTTTGTTAACTAAAATAGACCTCTTTGTGTTTTATACACAAAGAGGTCTTTATTGAATATCAATATAAAATAAAAATATCAATTAAAGAAAAGTTTATCATTACTTAAATTAAGTCATTTAAAATGTTCGAATAAGATTTCATTTTATGTTTAAAAGAATCAATTCCACCCTCTAAATAATTTACAATTAGTTTTGTAACCTTTGGATCTGTAGGATAGCCTAGTTTTTCAACCCATCCATTTTTACGGAGCTTATGAATCAGAATATGCGGTATAATTTGCGCAATCGTAAAGGTAATAGCATAAAAAAGCTCATAATAACTTCACACTTTTTCGATAAGATGTTACTGGAGTTAATAATTATAGGGAGGCTCGCAGTGAATAGACTAACTATCATGGTAATTGATGATGAAGAAACAATGAGATCATTGATTAAGACATTCCTTAAAAGAGAAGGTTATCATATTTCAGAGGCATCTAACGGAATGGATGCATTAGCAAAAATATCAAAAAAAGTACCTGACCTTATTCTGGTTGACATAATGATGCCGTATATGGACGGATTCACGTTCGCGATGGAGTTGAAGAAAAAATTCGATATTCCTCTAATTTTCTTGTCTGCAAAAGGGGAGGAATGGGACAAGGTTCACGGTCTTAAACTTGGAGGTGATGACTACATTGTCAAACCCTTCCATGGAGAAGAACTGTTGGCTCGTATTGAATCCGTATTAAGAAGATCAACATATGCCACTCAACACAACAATTCACTAAGGATTGGTCCGCTCTTTCTTGATTCTTTGGGATTTAGGGCATATGTCAACGATCGAGAGCTCTCATTGACACTAAAAGAATTTGATTTGTTATTCATGCTTGCTAAAAACAGAGGGAAAGTCTTTAAAAGAGAACAGCTATTGCAAGCTATTTGGGGTGAAGACTATCAGGGGACCGGCAGGACGGTAGATACGCACATTAAAACTTTGCGATTGAAGTTAAAGGAAGATGCCGAACTCATACAAACCATTTGGAGTGTAGGCTATAAGTTTGAGGTAAGTGATTGAGAAAAATAGCATTGACATTGAGTCAGAAAGTATTATTGCTTATTATTTTGTGTATCGTTTTTGTCCTTCTCTTTTCGTTTTTTTTCCTTCATTTTTTATACAAGGATTTATATATTAACAGCGTGAAAGAATCAGTTATCTATCAAGGGGAACGAACGGCTGCCCACTATCACTATGGCTCATTAAGTGATGAAATCATTGAAAAAATCCAATGGTACAATATTGTCTCCGAGTATGAGGTAATTGTAGTGGATGATTTAGAAGATCTATCCACGTACTTTCCATATAAGCTCAATTATGAAGCTTTGGTCAATGAAGAAGATAAGGAACTACTGGAACAGGGCGATTATGTCATCAAAGATGGATATGTCGAGGAATTAAATCGAGAGATTGTCGGGGCGGTATTTCCTATACTTGCTGAGAAGAAACTAATCGGCTTTATTTATATTTATGTACCCTTGGCAGATTTGCAAGAAGTTTTTCGAGGAAGTATCCCCATCTTAATACTTGTAGGGAGTTTATTTTTCATTGTTCTATTTTTTGCTGTGAATCGTATTCATCACTCTCTATTTCAGCCACTTACAGATATTCAGAAACTTGCACTAGAGGTTTCCAATGGAAATTATTCATATCGTCTAAATTTTCTACATGACGATGAAATTGGAAAGCTCGCAAATGCATTTAATCGGATGAGTTCATCTCTTGAAGAACAAGAAGTTCGAAAAAAGGATTTTTTATCAAATATTGTACATGAATTACGCACCCCTTTGACGTATATCGGCGGTTACACGCAAGTGTTAAAGGAGCAAATCTTTTCCTCACCAGAAGAAGCCCAGCATTATTTGTGGACCATCGAAAAAGAAACAGATCGATTAATTAAATTAATACATGATTTAGTAGACCTCGATCATCTTCAAGGAAACATGTATCTACTTAATAAAGAACCAATTGCAATGGCGCAGTTACTTTTTGATACGCTTGATTTATTTAAAATTCACATGAATGAAAAAAACATACAGTTAAAAATGGATATTCAGGAAGATATAATTGGCAATGGAGATCCAAAGAGAATACAGCAAATCTTTTATAATCTGCTAGATAATGCAATTAAGTATTCACATGAGTATGGAATTATCTCAGTAATTCTGACGGAAGAAAAGGAAATACTTCGTTTTAAAATTACAAATCAAGGGACCGAAATATCCACTACAGACCTCCAACATGTTGGAGAACGTTTTTTCAGAACCGACAAGGCACGAAGTAGATCCACAGGAGGGACAGGTCTTGGTCTTTCCATTGTCAAAGAAATTGTCAGATTGCATGATGGATTGTTTTCGATAGAAAGTGATTCCAGATTTGGAACATCAGTAGTTATTGTATTACCTGTTCTCAAATCATCCAGATAGGGAGAATTTCATAAAAATCAAAATGACCTTGGATTCGGTATTCTAAGGTCATTTTCTTGTGTTAGTTATTGGTCAGTTACTTTCCCATATTTCACTCAAACTTCACTTTTATCCAATAAACTAATGATGTTGCTAATTTTCTACAAAATTGGAGGAGAAGATAAAAGTGAAAACAGGAAATTATAATCGTTTTTGGAGATGGCATTTTTATGCGGCATTATTTATTACACCCTTATTGCTTACATTAACACTTAGTGGTATTGGCTATTTATTCTATACCAATGTTGAAAATCAGCTGTATGATGATTTCTTCTTTGGCACAAGTGAGAAAACAGAAGAATTAACAATTGACCAAGGAATTTCCAATGCTGAAAATCTACATAAAGGATATTCTGTTTCGAAAGTTATTGTTTTGGATGATTCTTATAACACGCGTTTAACAATGGCGGATGAAAATGGCGAACAGAAATATGTGTTTTTAGATGACAACTACCAAATCGTGGGCAGTCAAAATGCTGATAAAACGTTCTCGAATGTTTTGCGTAACATTCATAGTTCTCTAATGGTTGGTGGGACGTTCGTTAACTATTTAGTGGAATTGGCAGCATGTTGGGCTATATTCCTTCTGTTTTCAGGTGTTTACATGACAATTAGAGGGAAGGCATTAAAGAAAAAACAAAATCTGACGAAAAGACAAATAAATAAAAAATGGCACGCATTGATTGGGTCAATTATCGTCATTCCAATGATTGTAATTATCTTTACAGGATTACCGTGGTCAGCATTTATGGGGAACTTCATTTATTCTGCTGCTCAGGAACATCCATCTATCGGGATTCCTACGTTAAAACAGCAGCCACCTACTTCTGATCTGAGTGAAATTCCTTGGGCCACTCGTAAAAATGAGGCTCCTTCATCAAAAGATGCTCACGCTCATCATAGTAACATGTCAAATATGCCTGGTAAGACCGATGAAAGCCATATGATGGTAAGTGTGCAACAACTCATGCACAAGGTTGACGAAGCGAATATCTCCAAACCGTTTTCCATCGTCTATCCAATGAGTAAAGATGGTGTATTCACAGTATCAAAAGGTAGTAATACAGGAGTCACTGGTTTGGATGTACGCCCAAATGAAGAAATGACTACGTATTTCGATCAGTATAGCGGGAAACTTATTTCAGAAGTTAACTATGATGATTATGGCATCTTAGCAAAGTGGTTTACACTGGGGATTCCATTGCATGAAGGGCATTTATTTGGCTGGCCAAACAAGTTAATTAATTTAGTTGTATGTGTAGCCTTCATATTTGTTATCATCTGGGGTTTTAAAACATGGCTATCTCGTAAAAAGGCAGGTCAACTCTCTGCACCACCAAACGTTGCAAGCGGTGTGCCTATCGGCTTTATAGCATTAATGATTGTGTTAGGAATCATTATGCCACTGTTTGGTATTTCGTTACTCTTCGTTGTATGCATTGAGGGAATTATGTATCTCATCAAGAAACAAAAAAACACTTCTTCAACAAATTAACACGCAAGGAAAAAGCATCGAAAAATCACTGAGATTGATTTTTCGATGCTTTTATTTGTCTTCACTATTTCAAGCTTGTCTGAATTGTGTCCCTTTAAAAATGACGTCACTATTGAGTACCCGACATTAAGCCAAGATACAGGGAGAGTATGTTACTTGTTTTAGTGTAACAAGATTTCAATGTAATAAACCACTCATCCAAATCTATGACATCACAAACGATATCATGATCTCGAAACCATGCATAAAAAAACATATCATCTAAGAAAATACCCTATTCCATATGACTAACCTCACATAAATTTCACAACTATCGTTTAACATTAAACTACATATAAAAAGTGACTTGATTGGAGGTAAGGTATGAATAAACATATATACTTGATTATTGTGCTTGCACTAGTAATGCTTGCTGGTTGCAATCCCCAAAAAACATTTCAAATGGAGTCATTTGCATTTACGAACCAAAATGAAGAGAAATTCGGGACGGAAGAATTAAAAGGTAAAGTTTGGATTGCTGATTTCATCTTTACTAGTTGTGATACTATCTGTCCGCCGATGACAGCGAGTATGGCAACATTGCAAGAGAAATTCAAAGAAGAAGAAATAAATGTTGAATTCGTTTCGTTCAGTGTGGATCCAACAGTAGATACACCACAAAAAATGAACGCCTATTTAAAGAATTTTTCAGACGACGATTCGAATTGGAATATGCTCACAGGCTATTCTCAAGAAGAAATTGAAACGTTTGCCCGTGAGGAATTCCAAACGCTTGTCCAGAAACCGGAGACATCAAATCAGGTCATTCATGGATCCGACTTCTTTTTAGTTGATCAGAATGGGGAAATTGTAGATACCTACAGCTTTATTCAAGGGGATAGTACGGAGGAATTAATAAAAGATGTTAACAGGTTATTTTAAGGTGAAGTAATACTGAGAAATATGGAATAGTGACTATGTGGAGTAAAGAAGTGATTGAATATTTTTTGGTCACCTATCTAAGCTGCAATAGTCTTAATTATATGTATAAAGGAGCCAGACTCATGAAACGCACTTATATATTTTCACTGCTACTAACTGCAATTGTAGTTCTATCTGCATGCGGGGACAAAATTGCTGTTAAAAAGACCGAACAACTCGTTCCTGAACCCGTTTTAGTTGATCTCACTGTCCCTGTGAAGGCGGAAGTCGGACATGAGATTGAATTCTCTGCCCGTATTTCACAGGATGACGAAATCGTAACGGATGCTGATGAAGTGAAGTTTGAAGTTCTGAATGAAACTTCCGGGGAAAAGAAGATGCTTGCAGCTGAATTAAAAGCTGACGAATATTCTACAACATTCACTTTTGATAGAGGTGGATCGTATTCGATTACTTCCCATGTGACAGCACGTGATATGCATACAATGCCTTCGAAAGTAATTGAAGTAGTCGGTGGGGAAGAAAAACCACCATCTTCAGAAGATTTGACAGCAACTGCAGATGGTGGACATCACCATCATGGAAGTACAATCCAATTTGAAAATGGTCAAGCAAAAGCAGGGGAAAAGACTGCCTTAGCTACTTCTGTAATCTACGAAGAAGCTCCGCTCACTGAAGCACAAGTCCGCTTTGAAATTTGGAAGGATGGATCCGAGCAACACGACTGGGTCAAGACCTCTGAACAGAAAGCCGGCAAATATGAAGGAGGCTACAAGTTTGAAACTAGTGGTAAATACTTCGTCCAGGTACATGTTGAAAAAGGAATAGAAGTCCATGATCACGTGTTGAAAGAATATATAGTTGAGTGAACACTCTAGTGTGAATACAATTTTTAGCTATCAGGCGTTAATTCATAATGGATTGACGCTTTTTTGTTGAAGTAACTATTCTTTACTAAAAGTGGTTCAATGAGAGACAATGCTCCAGTTCAGAAATAGGATATCGAACTAACAGGTGGATTAGTAGAAGTAGAGTCAAGAAATGGTCAAACTTTTTTATAAAAATTTTATTATATAAAATCACAAGGAAATAATCTATTTTAATCAAACTTTTTTAAAAATAGATTCTTTTTATATACCGTATACCACGGGTTTGTGAAGTGTTTTTGATTAAACTTTATTCCAAACCAACAATATGTTGAATGACAACAAAGTCGGAAACTAGAGCATTCGTTTTACAAGAGTAAACTCTCAATAATTTTCATAAAAAGACCCGGTCCATTTTTTATTGGATCGGGTCTTTTTGTGTTGTTAGATTCAGTGGGAATTTTTAATAAAGTTTGTTTACTACATGAAGGAGTTAGGGGTAAAAATACTAGGAGCATTATTGGTGTTACTAGTAATTTGATTCAACTAGAACACCCCTTACCAAATGGAGGAGGGTGGTGTAAATGATGAAACTACTTAATCTAATGTATCTAATTTCCCTTTTATATAATTCGACCGTGCTTCAATAAAATTCATTATATACTCCGGTTCTTTATCAAATAAATGGATATCGTCTTTTTTATATGGGTCTTCTAGAAAATATGGTCTTATCAATTCATGCAGACCTTGTATTTTCGGTTTCAAATAGTCTACATTAAATTGGTTGTTAATAATGACTTCTAGCAAGTTTTTGTATTGACCGCGGAATGTTTTCACATCGAGAATTCTTGCAGTTAGCGTATTAAATCCTTCGATTCGTAAATAATCTTCCTCCATTACTTCCCCGTTTACATCTCTTCCCCATGTTGCATCGTAATCCCACGGGAGGACTTCGAATAGACTCGTTTCACTATTTTGGTATAGTGCGTAGTTATGAACAAAACCATCGAAATTTTGGGTGAAAACAACGCCAGCCAACCATCGAAGATACTGATCAACATTTAGGTATTTCACAATTTCTTTTTCAAAATCATCTCTTGAAATGGTATTAATATCAATAATAAATTCTTGTAAATGAAATTCATCTTGTTCTGTACCACATTTTTTTTCATAGCCAAATTTAAGTGATTTTTTTACATCTTTATCAAGATCACTCATTAACGAAAAGTTAGCATCTCCGTCAATCGCGTAGAATATAGGTCCTTTCGGTAGTTGACGATTCGCAAGGAAATATTCATCCACTGATTCTAATTCCAAATATAGCCCCTCATTTTTCCCATTCAATTTTATATTTACAAATCGAGACTTTGGAGATAAGCATCCTATATCATCGAAAAAATCGAGCGATAATTTATTTCTCAATAGAGAAGGATCTTTATATTCTGCGTTGATATGAATTTCTTTGGCATTTCTATACGTATTTGGTTTATAAAACGAAATGTGATATGACTTCTTTTGAAACTCCCGGATATGGGAGCCACGATACGCAATATCGATATCATGTTTCTTTTTGTTTATCGTTAGCTTCGCGGAAACCGGATCATCCGTCCAAATTTCTCTTCGAAGTTCCCTTAAATCGATAGGATTAATAAAAAGCTGATATACAGGTATTTCCACGACATTATCCACGCGAATTCTTCCTTTCATTTTTATAATATTCGTATGAAACAAGAATAAAAGATGCCAAGAAAAGAAATGATTTATATTTATTTTTAAATAGTATGCGTTTGTCTCTACCATAATTTGTACAATTTCGTAACTTACTATATGAGAAAGAAAAGTGTATCAGCACGAATTTGAATTTAAGTAAAAATTGATTTTTATCTTTCTCTAACATAAAGATGAAGGGAGGTTTGAAAATGTCACGTTTTAATGTTGACGGTATTAATAATGCAGTCGAACTGTCTAACTCTAGAGGGTTAAGCAACTTCATGTTCCAAGATACTTTTAGTAACGAACGATGCTCGAACAAAAGACGCCGCACGAGCAGAAATCGTTGCACTTTTCGAAACGGACGGTGCACGAACAAAAATCGTCGCACTTCGCGGAACAGACGGTGCACGAACAAAAATCGTCGCACTTCGCGTAACCGACGATGCACGAGCAGAAATCGCCGCACTTCGCGGAACAGACGGTGCACTAGCAGAAATCGTCGCACTTCGTTCAACCGACGATGCTGTAGAAGGGGCTTTTTCGGTAACTGGTTCTTTTAAAAAATCTTCGTGGTGATTTTTCGCTATCTGAAGAGTATCTACTTTCAGTTCTTTAAAGAACTATTTAGTGCGTCAGTATTATAAAGTTAACCAGTTCTTAATGGTTAACTTTTTTAATACACAATGGAGCTACCACTTTCCAACTCCTTACACTATAGGCTATGTAGAATTAATGATGAGGCTTAGACTAAGACCCATGTTTGGGGTCTTTGGATGGAACGATTTTGGACTGTTTCGCAAATTTCCAATTGGCATCTGGCCAAAAGAAAAGAAATGATCGAGTTCGTATTTGATGATGAGAAAGAAAAAGCATGGAATGGATTGGGCAGATCATAAATAACAAAAGGCATCCGGATTAAGACCATCCGGATGCCTTTTGTCTATTACCAGAGACAACCTATTAGGAATGTCTTCTCTGTCCATGAAGAAGAATTTTGTGAGCAAATATTGGAAAAGAAAAAGCCATGGACTAAAAACTATTTCCCGGGTAATACAAATTTAAATGAAATTGTGGGAATAGATATGTGAATATGGTGAAGTGCGGAATGCGACTTGATTATACAAAGGCTTTATATAATAAGATGAAATACACACGACGAATCCTTGATTCCAGCGAGTTTGAATTGTGCGGTTTTCGTGAATTTTAGATATGAGTACTCGATTTCTAGATAACCCAGACACATTTCAAGATATCCCTTTCTGAAATGAAGATATCACAAGATGAATCCTCGATAAACACCCGCGAATCCTTGATATCCCCAGTTTCGTCTTTCCTTTGTGTTCAACGAATTCCATTGTTATCTGCGTCTCTGGCAAACTATCTACAGTATTACCTTCTTCGTCTGCAAACATGTCCATTGAACCTACTCTAAGTTTTCATGATTTGAAAAGCAAAAGTCCTTTCCTTCCACCATTAGCCTCCCATAGAATCCCCTGAAATCCTCTGGAATTAGTTCAATAAAAGACATATATCCTTATGTGAAAAAACCATCCAGAAATAGTTTTGCTGTCTAGTGAAACTGATTTGTGTAAAAATAGAATTAAATAGAAAATCTTTACAAGATGAAAGGAGCCGCTTATGAAGATTCAAACGACACGTTTTGGAGAAATAGAGGTAGCAGATAGCAGTATCATTACATTCAATAAAGGAATTCCAGGATTTGAGGAATATAAGAAGTATGCATTGATTCCGGCTGATGAAAAAGGGGAATCCCCATTCTTCTTCCTGCAATCGATAGAGGAAGTAGAAGTAAACTTCTTTTTGGTAGACCCTTTCTCATTTTTTAAGGAATATGACATCAAACTAGAAGATCAAATGGTTGATAAACTTGCGTTGAATGATCCCACAGATGCAATCGTCTTAACAACGGTTACAGCAAAGGGCGAAATTAAAGATGCGACAACTAACTTAAAAGCACCGCTTGTCATCAATAATAATAGACAGCTGGGCATGCAAATTGTATTGGATAATAAAGACTATCTGATTAAACAGCCTTTATTTCAAAGTGCTGAAACAAGGCAGGTGTAACGAATGTTAGTGCTTGGAAGAAAAAAAGGTGAATCCATCATTATTGATAACGACATTGAAATCTTCGTTACTGCTGTTGAAGGGGAAACGGTTAAACTCGGAATCAAAGCACCAAAGCAGATCACCATCCACCGAAAAGAAGTTTATCTAGAGATTCAGGAAGAGAATCGACGAGCGACTTCTAATGTCATTAACTTGAGCGATTTTTTGAATATGAAGAAGTAAATTTAGGGAAAGCCTGCAGAATTATAGCAGGCTTTTTATTTATTAAAAAATAATAGAAATATTTTCAAAAAACGCTAAACATTTATCAAAAGCCTCCGATATAAATTATGTAAGCTAGTCCAAACGGATTTGGACACTTGCAAAAAACAAAAAAACATTACACGGAGGTAATACAAAATGATTATCAACAATAATATCGCAGCACTTAACACTCACCGCCAAATGGGCCAAGTGAGCGGCAACGCTTCAAACTCAATGGAAAAGCTATCATCAGGTATGCGCATCAACCGCGGTGCAGACGATGCGGCTGGTCTTTCAATCTCTGAAAAAATGCGTGGACAAATCCGCGGTCTTGAGCAAGCATCTAAAAACTCTCAAGATGCTGTTTCTTTGATCCAAACAGCAGACGGAGCTTTGAACGAAACACACGCAATCCTTCAGCGTATGCGTGAATTGACTGTACAAGCAGCAAACGATACGAACAGTGCTGCTGAAAGAACTGCGATTACGGGAGAACTTACAGAGTTGACTTCAACAATTGATGATATTGCAGGTAATACTCAATTCAACGGCCAAAAGCTGCTTGACGCTAGTGCAGGAACTGCTGGTGTATTGACAATCCAAAGCGGGGCTAATTCTGGTGAAACATTAAGCCTTGACTTGAAAAAAGTGGATTTGACTGCGACTCTAACTGCTATAGGCGGTGTTGATGTGTCTTCAGCAACTACTGCAGCAACGGCTTTAACAACTATTGACACTGCAATCCAAACTGTTTCTAACGGACGTGCGTACACTGGGGCTGTTCAAAACCGATTGGACTACACAATCAACAACCTAAACGCTAGCGCTGAAAACACACAAGCTGCAGAATCACGTATCCGTGACGTTGACATGGCTAAAGAAATGATGAACTTGACTAAGAACAACATCTTGACTCAAGCTTCACAAGCTATGCTTTCTCAAGCTAACCAAGCACCCCAAGCTGTTCTTCAATTACTTCGTTAATTAATAATGAAAAGCAGATGAGGCAAAGTATAAGAGACTCTTACTATTTAGTAGGGTCTCTTATTTCTCTATTTATATTTTTGAAATGACGATAATTAATGTAAGGTTTTTTTTTGCTTTCTAAATAGGTACAAAGGGGGATTAAAGTAGATGAAGAAATATAGTCTTATTTCAATGTTTTTAAGTGTTTTACTGGTACTTCAGTGTGTATTGCCAACTGCAAGTGTTTTTGCGGCATCTATAGAAGCTCCAGTTGATGTAAAAATAAGCGTAAGTAATGGAAACTATCTTCTTTTGAAATGGAATGAAGTTTCTTCTGCTCAAAAATATAATATTTATCGGGTGGTAGCTGGGGAAAAAACACTTATCGGATCTTCAACTCGAGAATCATTCAACTATTCAAATCAACCGGCAGGACACTATAGTTTTGAAGTGACAGCTTTTAGCACAAGTTTAGGAGAATCTGCTCCTTCCGTTCCAGTTGAAATTACATTGGTGCATCCTGAAATGGCTCCACCATCAGAATTGACTTCAACAATTTATAATGGAAACGATATAAACCTCAAATGGAAAGCTTCCGAATTTGCCGATAGCTATAACATCTATCAGCTTACAAATGGCGAGAAGAAGCTGGTAATGAACACATCTAATTTAGGTCGGACATTAAGCAATATGCCAGCCGGGGAATATGTTTACGAAGTTAATTCAGTTAGCAATCGTTTCGGTGAATCAAAAACAGCGGTTCGGACATTAACAACTCTAGTTCACCCTGTTATGGCTGCACCTACTGAGTTGAAGTTAACAGTATGGAATGGAAACGATATAAATTTAAAATGGCCAGCAGTGGAATTTGCAACTGCCTACAATATTTACGAAGTGAAAAATGGTGTAAAAAAACTTGTTAATACAACAGAAAATTTGAACCGTACTTTACCGAATAATTTAGCAGGAGAGTATAAGTACGAAGTATATTCAGTAAGCAATCGCTTTGGAGAATCAAAAACGGCTGCACAAGCAGAACTACATTTAGTACATCCTCAAATGGCACCTCCAGTAAATGTCAGTATTACTGTCTTAAACGGTAATGACTTATTCTTAAAGTGGCCTGCAGCCGAGTTTGCTACAGGTTATAATATTTATCAAATTAACAATGGTGTAAAAAAACTTTTATACACAACAGATCGAACTAATCGGTTGTTTACAAATCTTCCAGCAGGTGATTATCAATACGAAGTTACTTCTTCAAGTGACCGTTTTGGTGAATCAAAAACCGGAGTCCAAGCGAATTACACTTTAGTACGTCCTGAATTAACTGCTCCATCAGGATTAAGCATTAGTGTATTAAACGGCAACGACCTTTTCCTAAAATGGTCAGCTGTTGAGTTTGCGACTAGCTATAACATTTATCAAATAAAAGATGGCAAAAAAGAATTTGTGATGACAACAGATCGCTTAAACCGTCTCTTCACAAACATGCCTGAAGACTGGTATGAATACGAAGTGACTGCGGTGAGCGACCGCTTCGGCGAATCAGCTCCATCAAATGTTGAATTGACTTTAGGACATCCGACAGTACAAAGTCCGGTACTTCAACTCGTTTCAATCGATGAGCAGGCTGCAATATTAAAATGGACAGAAATCGCTGGCGCTTCTCTTTACAACGTTTATGAAGTAATAGAAGGCGAATATGTCCTCGTGGGGTCAACAGATAAGAAAACATATACTGTCAACGATATTACTGACGGCAAACATGAATATGTTGTAACTGTTACGCATAACCGTTTTGGTGATTCAGGTTATTCAAACGCTGTTTCAGTTGAAATGCAAAATGACCTAACACCACCAGTAACGGCTTCAAATGCTAGCGATGCTTGGATGAATCAAGATTTTGCAGTAATTCTTACTGCAGAAGACGATAAGAGTGGCGTTGACAAAACGTTCTACTCATTAGATGGAGTAGAATTCAAAGAAGGTACTAGCTTTACATTGAGCAAAGGTGGAATCCAAAAGATTTCATTCTATAGCTTGGATAAGGCTGGTAATGTTGAAGAAACGAAAACTGCTCAAGTGAAAATAGATAAGATTGCTCCAGAAACTACATCGAATGCAAATGGTCAGTGGTACCAGGAATTAACTGTCCAACTAAAAGCTGAAGATGAGCAGAGTGGAGTGGAAAAAACATTCTACTCAGTAAATGGTTCTGAATTCCAAGAAGGCGAAAGCTTTGTAGTGAACGAAGAAGGCATAAACGAAATTTTATTCTACAGCACGGACTTAGCTGGAAATGTGGAAGAAGTGAAGACGGCCGAAGTGAAAATCGACCAAAAAGCTCCGGAAACGGTTTCAAATGCAGATGCTGAATGGCATCAAGAATTTGCAGTTGAATTGACGGCAACTGACGATAAATCGGGCGTTGAAACAACTTTCTATTCAGTGAACGGTGCTGAATTTAAGGAAGGTTCAAGTTTTGTTGTTTCTAAAGAAGGCGTTAATACGATTGCATTCTACAGCGTAGATAAAGCAGGGAATGTGGAAGAAGCTAATACAGCTGAAGTGAAAATCGACAAATCGGCACCTGAAACGGTTTCTAACGCTGACGATGAATGGCACCAAGAGTTTGCAGTAGAATTGGTGGCTACTGATGATAATAGTGCAGTAGCGAAAACATTCTACTCAATCAATGGTTCTGAATATGCAGAAGGCACTAACTTTAATGTAGATAAAGATGGCATAAACGAAATTTCATTCTATAGTGTCAATAAAGTTGGCGGCTTGGAAGAAGTGAAGACGTCTCAAGTGAAAATTGACCGTACCGCTCCGGAAACGGAAGCAAACGAGTCCACTAACTTTGAGAAGGAAGCTGTTTTAAAATTGACGGCATCTGACGACAAGAGTGGCGTTGATAAAACTTTCTTCTCGGTGAACGGTTCTGATTACACAGAAGGAACATCTGTTGCTGTGAATGAAGCCGGCGTGAATGTGGTTTCATTCTATAGCGTCGATAAAGTTGGAAATAAAGAAGAAGTGAAAACTGTTGAAGTAAGCATCGATGGAATAGCTCCAGAAACGTTCTCTAACGCAGACGATCAGTGGTACCAAGAATTCACGGTTGAATTGACTGCGACTGACGAACACAGCGGTGTCGACAAAACCTATTACTCAATGAATGGTTCAGAATTTATTGAGGGAACATCCTTCAACGTAACAGAAGAAGGAATTAATTCGATTTCATTCTACAGCGTTGATAAAGCAGGAAATGTGGAAGAAGTGAAAACTGCGGAAGTGAAAATCGACCGTACTACGCCAGAAACAGTTTCAAATGCAGACGACAAGTGGCACAAGGAGTTTACAGTCGAATTGACAGCTACTGATGAAAACAGCGGCGTTGACAAAACGTATTACTCAATGAACGGTTCTGAGTTCACGGATGGTACGAGCTTTAACGTAACAGAAGCAGGAATCAATGTGATTTCATTCTACAGCGTTGATAAAGCAGGAAATGTGGAAGAAGTGAAAACTGCGGAAGTGAAAATCGACCGTACTACGCCAGAAACGGTTTCAAATGCAGACGACAAGTGGCACCAGGAGTTTACTGTTGAATTGACTGCAACTGACGACAAGAGCGGCGTTGATCAAACGTTCTATTCAGTAAACGGTTCTAAGTTTACGGAAGGTAAGGGCTTCAACGTAACAGAAGAAGGAATCAACACGATTTCGTACTATAGTGTAGATCATGCAGGCAATAATGAAGAAGTGAAAACAGATGAAGTGAAGATTGATTTCTCAGCTCCAGAAACGGTTTCAAACATTGAAGACCAATGGCTGAAAGGTGAACTTGCGGTTGAATTGACTGCAAAAGACGCTTTGAGTGGTGTGGCTTCAACTTCTTACTCAGTGAACGGTTCAGATTTTGAAGAAGGCACAAGCTTTGCTGTGAATGAGGAAGGAATCAACGAAGTTCAATTCTTCAGCACGGATATTGTAGGAAACAAAGAAGAAACAAAATCAGCAAAAGTGAAAATTGATAAGACTGCTCCAGTAGTATCATGGTCACTTAACGGTGAAGTACCACTTGGTGAGAAATTACCGATTAAGTATGTAGCAAGTGATGCACTATCTGGAATCGCTTCTGAGAGATTAACTGTGAACGGCAAGGAAGTATTGAATGGAGAGACGGTTTCATTCACACTGCCAGGTGCATACAAAATTCAAGTCACTGTAACAGATCACGCAGGATGGACAACTGTTTTGGAAAAAACAATCAATGTTTACATCCCCCTGAATTCTATCAAAGTGACGCCTGGTATTATCAAAGGCAATAGTGGGGTCTTCTCTGTAGAAGTATCACTGCCAACAGGATTTAACACGAAAGATTTCAAATTAGAAACGGTTACAATTAACGACGTTTCAGCGATTTTAGGAAAAAATGGCTTTGAACAACAAGCAAAAAATGGCCATTTCCGTTTCAACCGTGAAGACTTCAATTGGGTGGATGGCAAACAAGTGCTTGAATTCCGTGGAATGGTTGGCGGTTATTGGGTTATCGGATACGCAACTGTAGAAACGAAGGGCTCTAAAAAGTAAAATTAATAGGAAAGAGTTGTCTCCATTGTGGGGATAACTCTTTTTGCATTGAGAAAAAGATTTGTCGCAATTCTTAAGCAACTAGAAGTAGCGCTAGAATTGCTGCGTAAATTTTTTCACTTCAAAGAGAGCCAAAAATACGGGCTGCTACTCTGTTAATCAATTTAAGAAAATTTGTGATAAATGACTTATAAATATCCGGAATCTTATAAAATAAGTCATAATTTAAAATTAATTGTCACATTTATCCTATTTTATTTTTTGGGGTATTTCGTATAATTGAATCATGTTCAATACAAAAAGGGTGGGGAATTACAAATGACCAGTCCAATTTCGTCCAATTGGTTTCAATATATGACGATGACATCTATGGCGCAGGCCATTTCTTCTATAAACCAGACAGGAACTCCTTCATTGGGAGGCATGACGAATGATCAGTCACTATTCATGATGATTTTGAATGCCACGATGCAAAGTCAAAGTATTCAGCACGATGCTCCTCCAGAAGTTTTTATGTCTCAAAATCAACTTTTCCCGCAGAATAGCGGTTCTTTTACACCAATACAAGTAATGTTGCAGCCTAATCAAACATCTGCATCTTCAATCACTCCAATTGATCCCCACCTGGTGGCAACCAGTCCGAATGATAAAAGTGATTTTCGTTTCAAGCCAGTGCAGTTCCTTAATCTTGATAATATGCTTGAAGGTAAGCTCTCTGGGACTGCTATTCACTTTATTAATGCAGGAAAAAAATACGATATTGACCCTGGATTACTTTCTGCAATTGCGATTCATGAAACAGGTAATGGTTCCTCACGTGCAGTTAACGAGAAAAATAATGTTGCTGGAATGATGGGCAAAGATGGTTTGAGAAGCTATGCTAGTGTGGAAGACAGTATTTTTGATATGGCACGGAATTTGAGAAAAAATTACCTAAACCAAGGAAAAGACACGATTGCTGAAATTGGCGCGAAGTATGCTCCGGTTGGGGCCACAAACGATCCGACAGGTTTGAATAACCACTGGACGAAAGGTGTCAGCAAACAGTTTAATAACTTAACTTAACTCAGTAAACCGATTCCTTGTGAATCGGTTTTATTTTTTGCTGTTTTCCTATTAAAAGTTTCTATCATTGTGCCGATAACTAATATATACGTGACGGTTGAAGTTGCCTTTCCTTGGAATCAACCGATAAACAAACTGATACTGCAAGGGGAGAACCGTCTATGGAAGTGAAAAATACACCAGTTGTTTATTTTCCAAATAAAATTGAAGTTACAGCAGTAAATCCGGTACAACACAAAGAACAGCCCGATAAACAGGTGCATGAATTCCCCGAGAAAATTTCGAAGAAAATACTGAAGGATAAAGTAGACGGCATGAATGAGTTTTTGGAACCTACTTCAACTGCCTTAAAGTTTAGACTGCATGAAAAGCTGGACGTATATTACGTCCAAATTATTGATACACAAACAGAAGAAGTCCTAAAGGAAATTCCCAATAAAAAGTTTCTGGATATGTATGCTTCGATAGCGGAAATAACAGGATTGCTAGTAGATGAAAAACGTTAAAGAGACGAATGAAAACGGAGTGATGAAAAATGCGTATAGGCGGATTAGGTTCAGGGATGGATATTGACCAAATAGTGAAGGATCTTATGACGGCAGAAAAAGTGCCGCTTGATAAATTGACCCAGCAGAAAATGTGGACTGAATGGCAGCAGGATTCTTACCGCGATTTCAATTTAACTTTATCTAAACTGCGGACGAGTGCGAGTAGCCTTCGTTTTTCATCAGCGTTCAATGCCTTCAGCGCGACTTCATCAAACACGGCAAGCTTATCGGTTTCAACAACCTCAAGTGCGGTTTCTGGATCGTATCAAGCGGAAGTCTTGAGCATTGCAAGTTCTGCAAAATTACATTCAGCGAACGCTATCCTGAAAACGGACGGCACGTCGGCAAAAGGAATCGATGCAATTGGAATTGATGGGAACATTAGTGTCACCGGCAGTACGGGCTCTGTTTCTGTGGCGGTAACTTCAACTATGACCTATAAAGAAGTGGCGACAAAGTTGCAGGATGCAACCTCGGGTACTTCGCCTGCGCTTCGCGTGAGCTTTGATGATACGACTTCTAGATTTTTTGTCTCGTCAAAAGGAATGGGGGCAACAGAGAATTTCACGCTCAACTTTGACTCTGCTGCGTTAGCGAAGCAAGTTGTCGGTATCGATACACAGACTTCGTTTTCGACAACAGCTGCGACCACATATTCTTCCAAAGCAACTAATGGGGCAGTGAAATTGGACGGCATCCTTATTGACGGGTTGACTTCCAATCAAACGACCATGAATGGATTGGTGCTGAATCTTGTTAAAGTCGATGGTCCTGTAACAATTACCGTAAATTCTGATACGACAAAACCGTTGGAATCAATCAAGAGTTTTGTAGAACAGTACAATAAAGCAATCACTGAAATTGAAACAAAATTGATTGAAAAGCGCTATCCTGATTTCAAGCCACTGACCGATGAACAGCGGGGAGCGATGAGTGAGAAGGAAATCGAATTATGGGAAGAAAAATCTAAAAGCGGCTTGATGCGTAATGACCCGATTTTAAAAAATGCAGTAATGGAACTTCGCCGCGCGTTCATGAATCCAGTGGAAGGTATTTCAGCGGGAAACATCAACCTGCTGTCGCAAATTGGAATCTCGACTGGCCATTACAGCGAAGGCGCGAGGTTGAATATCGATGAAGATAAGCTAAAAAAAGCTCTGGCTGACAAACCTGACGAAGTAATGCAGTTGTTTACGAACAAGACAGGTGGTCTTGGTATCGGGGACCGTGTTTACGAGGAGCTGAACGAGGCTATCAAAAACTTGGGTAACCGTGCAGGCAATCCTGGAAGTACCATAGACAACAGCGTTATTACGAAGAAAATCAAAGAGATGAATGAAGAAATCAGCAAATGGCAGGATCGCTTAATTCGTATAGAAGACCGTCATTGGAAACAGTTTTCTGCAATGGAAAAAGCGATGAATCAGATGAATCAACAAAGTGTATGGATGCAGCAAAACATGTTTGGTGGCATGTGATGAATGAGTATCATTTCAATTTAATAAAACTTCTTTCAATAAGTGAAGAAATCTATCAACTGGCGACAATGGTAAATTCCAAGATGGAAAACAATAGTGATGGACAATTGGAAGAATTGCAATTGCTGTTTGATCAGCGGCAAATAGTCATTCACCAGCTCGCGGTGTTAAAGGAACAAAAAGATTTTCAATGGGACGAAGAAGACCGAAATCTGATTGCCAAGCTTAAAGAGTACGAGTCTTTGCTGCAACCGCTCATGAATGGGCTACACCAATCGTTTGCAGCGCAGATAAATCGAATCAGTAAGACTAAGCAAGCTTCAAAAAAATATATTGGAGCCTATCAAAATGTGGCGACAGAAGGTTCATTCATTGATAAACGAAAGTGAAAATCAGGGGGACATTATATGTCAACAATCAATCCTTACCAAACTTACCAACAAAATTCAGTGATGACCGCATCTCCACAGGAGCTTACACTGATGTTATATAACGGTTGCTTAAAGTTCATCAGGCTGTCCAAAAAAGCGATGACCGAAAAGAATTACGAGGTAAAAAATACAAATATCATTAAGGCACAAAACATAATTCAAGAGCTGCGAATCACCTTGAACCAAGAAATCGAAATTTCCAACAATATGACACAACTTTACGAATATATGTACACTCGACTGGTTGACGCCAATATAAAAAATAACCTGGAAACACTGGAAGAAGTAGAAGGGTATGTTGTAGAGTTGCGTGATACATGGAAGCAAGTCATTGAGCTTACGAAAAAGAACTAAAGGTCACGGTACGTTTGTTATTCTTTGAAATTGAAATGAGGGTTTGGTGTGGATAAGACATCATGGTTAGGCATAATACTTGGAATGTTCGTACTGGTCGGCGGGATGATTTTGAAAGGCTCCGATCCAATCGCTTTATATAATCCTGCGGCACTCGTCATTATTTTTGGCGGAACAGTTGCCTGCATACTTATTGCGTTTCCATTTGAAGAAGTGAAGAAAATCCCTGTTCTATTTAAGGTGGTTTTTTCTGAGTCGAAGATGGTTCCTCTTAAAGAATTGATTCCAGTGTTCACGGGGTGGGCGATGGTCGCAAGAAGAGAAGGGTTACTGGCATTAGAAGAGCGTTCGGAAGAAGTGGAAGACCCATTTTTACAACGTGGTTTGAAAATGGTGGTTGATGGTCAATCACAGGAACATATTCGTGAACTGATGGAAGAAGAAATTATTGCGATGGAAGAGAGACATGAGCTTGGGGCGAAAATTTTTACACAAGCAGGTACATATGCACCTACACTCGGGGTACTCGGCGCCGTAATGGGATTGGTATCGGCACTTGGCCACTTGGACGATATTACATTGCTTGGTAAATCCATTTCGGCGGCATTTATTGCTACTTTGTTCGGTATTTTTACGGGGTATGTCATGTGGCATCCATTTGCCAATAAATTAAAGCGTAAATCAGAGCAGGAGGCCAGAATGAAATCGATTATGTTAGAAGGCTTGCTGGCTGTTCAGGAAGGTCTTCCAGTGCGCATAGTAGAAGAGAAATTACTGACGTATTTACCTGTTAAAGATCGTATTCTTGTGCAGGAAGAAAAAACAAGAGAAGGTGTTCGCGTTGAAGCGTAAGAAAAAACATGAAGATCATGTTGATGAATCATGGCTGATTCCTTATGCCGATATTTTGACGCTATTACTCGCTCTTTTCATCGTGTTATTTGCGGCCAGTGAGGTAGATTCCAAGAAATTCGAGGAAATCTCAGAGTCATTTAATAATGAGCTCCAAGGTGGGACAGGCATTCTGGACGAAGAAGCGGCTATTGAAATTATGACTGATACGTCCAAAATCTCCAAACTGGATGAGATTACACCTGAAACTGGAGTGAAATCAGAAGCTGAAATAACCCTTGAGCAGGACTTTAAAGAACTCGGAGAACTCAAGGGGAAAATTGAAGTTTACATAAAAGACAAGGGATTATCTACAAAAATTGAAACAGCTCTGACAAGCAAAGGGTTGGTGTTGAAGATAAAAGAAGGGGTACTTTATCCTTCGGGTAGTGCGGATATAAACGAAGAATCAAGAACGATTGCGGTTGAGATTTCAAATTTACTGGTTACAGACCCACCACGGAACATTTATATTGATGGTCATACGGATAATATTCCGGCTAATTCAGAAGAGTTTCCATCAAACTGGGAATTAAGTGCTGCAAGGGCCATCAATTTCATGAAAATACTTCTTGAAAATAAACAGCTAGACCCGAAAGTATTTAGTGCAACCGGATATGGTGAGTACCGACCGATTACTTCAAATGACACTCCACAAGGCAGAGCAGAAAACCGCCGTGTGGAAGTTTTGATATCACCATACAAGCAAGAAACTAACCACTGAAGAGGTGTACCATGGGGAAAATGAAAGTTTTAGTCATCCTCTTCTTCGCTATCATTTTATTTGGCGGGGGAGCCATGTTTTTTTTGAAAGAAGAAGTAATGGGCAAGGAAAATGAAAAGGAAAAAGTAATTTCAGCAGAAGAACTGGTTGAAATGAGTGTTGACACCGACGTCATCACAACCAATCTAGCATCCGCCAACAATTTTGCGATTGTTCAGTTCAATATTTTGTTAAGTAGCAAGGAAACGAAAGAAGAGGCGGAAAAACGTAAACCTGAAGTGCGGGCCGCCATCATTTCCACTGTTGCCGGCTTTACAAAGGACGAGTTAATTGGCAAGGAAGGCATTGTCAAACTTGAAAAGGAACTATCTGCAAAACTTGAAGGTATCGTGGAAACAGGAGAAGTCGAACGGGTATTGGTAACGGAATTTAAATTACAATAATTCATATTTGTACTAAACATTTTGTGAGAAGTGCCGATATATACATTAGAAAGATTCAGGTGATTTAAATGCAATCAGGTCAATTGGATAACTGCAGGATTTGTGGCAAATTGTTTCTCAGAGATCATACAGATTATTGCTTGAGCTGTTACAAAAAAACTGAGGACGATTTCAAACTGGTTTCCGACTTTTTAACAGACGAGAAAAATCGTTTTGCTACGATTGAAGAAGTAAGCATAGAAACGGGTGTTTCATTGAAACAGGTTGCTGATTTCATTCGTGACGGTCGGATATTTGCGGAGGACTACCCAAACCTGGGTTACCGCTGTGCGCATTGTGGTGAAAAGATAAAAAGACAGTTGTTATGTGATGAGTGTTTCAATCAATTCTCATCTGAAATCAATCAAACCTTGAAAAGAGAAAATCTCCAGGATGAGATTAGAAATAAACAAAATAAACAACCGACAAAAGTGAACACGCCACAATATTGGCAGTTAAAGAAATGAAAATAAACGACAGGGCGGTGAAGGAATGAATATCGATAAGACGACAGGTTCTTCCTTTATTCAATCTTATCAAAAACAAATGAAGGTCTCCCAAGTTGGCAAAACGAGACCATTGCAAAAAGAAGACCAGCTTCAAATTTCAAATCAAGCAAAAGAGTTATTTGAAAAGAACACCGAAATAGATTTAGACAGACAAGAAAAGATCAGCACATTAAAGGCCCAAATTCAGTCAGGTGAGTATCAAATTCATAATGATAAAGTGGCAGATAAAATCTATCAATTCTGGTTTGATAAATAGATGTTCGCCTAAATAGAGGAGGGTGTCGGATGCTACAGTTAATCACGACGCTGAAAGAATTGATAGTAATACTGGAAAAACTCATCAACTTGGCGGAACGAAAGAAAGTTGTTTTAGTCGAACGAAAAGTGGACGAGTTGAATCAACTGGTACAAGAGGAAGCGAAGATTGTAAAACAACTCAATCAAGTAGATCAGGAGCGTGAAAAGCTGGTTGAAAGTGTGATGAAAAATCATCCTTCTCTTAGTTTCAGTCAATTTGTAGAACAACTTCCAGATGAACTTACGAGTAAAAATCTACAATCAAAATTGAAAACATTGCAACAGCTCATGATGGAGCTGCATGATATAAATAAAGTAAATGAGTCTCTAATTGAAGACTCAGTGAATTTTGTTCAACATATGATCGAACACATTACCAAGTCAAAACAACAACACTTCAATTATCAATCTCCTATAGGTCAACAAAAATCACAAACAAGCAATCGTGGCTTTTTCGATACAAAAGCATGATTGACGTTAGAAGGTAGGGTATAAGATGGTTTCAACATTTCACGGATTAGAGGTTGGGAAGCGCGGATTAATGATGGGGCAGGCAAGAATTGCAACAACAGGTCACAATATTGCCAATGCAAATACCAGAGGCTACTCACGCCAACAAGTGAATGCATCCACTTCCCCTTTTCTAAACATTTGGACAAGCGGTACAGTCAACCCAGGCCAACTTGGTACTGGGGTCTCATTGGACTCCATTACTCGTGTGAGAGACAAGTTTTTAGACGAGAAATATCGTGATCAAACCGCAAAACTAGGTGAAGCACTCGTCAAACAAGAAACACTTGATCAACTTGAAACGATTATCAATGAACCAAGCGAAACGGGATTAAGTTCTTCAATGGATCAACTGTGGGGAGCTTGGCAAGACTTGGCGAATGATCCGGATAGCCTTTCCGCTAAAGCAGTAATCAAAGAAAGGGCACAGGCTTTCATCGATACCGCGCAAGCTATGGATAGTGCAATGACAGGTGCTAAGGCGGACTTGGATAACCAATTGACGGCGAAAATTAATGAAGCGAACGGTTATTTGGAACAAATTGCCCAGTTGAACGACAGCATCAAACGTAATGGTACGCAGGCGAACGATTTATTGGATAAGCGAGATGTACTTGTTGAAGAACTATCGGAAATTGTGGATATTAATGTTGCCGACCAATCAGACGGAACTTATAAAATCAGCTTAAGCTCTGGTGAAACACTAGTTGATGGATCAGCTGTTAATGAGCTTGCCACTGTAGCTGATAGTGATCCAACTACTACTGAAGTTATTGTTAGTGATTTAGTCGGAGGCGAATTGTCTGGTATCCTTAAATCGATAGATACGGTTGATGAGTACCAAGCGAACCTGAACAAAATTGTCAATGATTTTGTCCAGGCAAACCAGATGTCATCAACGGATCCCAACGTACCTGGAGAAAATCTATTCAGCGGGAATACGATTGCTTCACTTAAAGTCAATCCGTTAATTGAATCTGATAGTAGCCAAATTACTTCTTTGATTCCGGGCAATGAGCAAAAATACAAGAGTGTAAACAATGAATACCGAGCGCTTGTTAGTGAGCTTGGAGCGGAAAGCCAAACGGCCATCCGAAATGTGTCAAACTATGAAGCAACCTTGCTAGCGACAGATAGCCGTCGTCAATCGATAACGGGTGTTTCACTCGATGAAGAAATGGCTAATTTAGTTCAGTACCAACATTCATATAGTGCTGCAGCACGAATGATTTCAACGACGGATCAGATGCTCGATACAATCATCAACCGCATGGCTGCACGTTGATGAAGTGCAAGGGAGGTAAATGATGATGAGAGTTACACAGCAAATGTTACATCAAAATTCAGTTCGCCATATGAATCAGAACTTGAGCCGACTGGAAAAAACAAATAATCAAGTTTCGACAGGCAAACAGCTGCACCGCCCATCTGATGATCCGAATGGCGTAAGTAAGGCCATGAACCTGAAAAGTGCACTTGTTGCTAATGATCAATTTGAACGTAATACCAATGAAGCTAACCTTTGGTTGGATGAATCAGATCAGACGATTAACGACATGGTCAATGTCATGCAGAAAGTACGTGAACTAGGAGTCCAAGGAAACAACGGGACTCTTTCGGAATCTGAACGTAATATCATTGCAATAGAAGTGGAAGAATTGACCGAGCAAATTCGCCAATTTGCCAATTCTAAAGTAAACGGCAAACATATATTCAATGGTCTAAAAACGGATGTGCCCCCTTATCCCAATAAAGATTCGTATCAAAATGATACATTTGATACGAGTGCCAAAATGTTTACGATTGCGGATGGCGTAGCAGTAAAAGGAAATATCACTGCCGATGAGTTATTTGGAAATGCTGCTGATAATACCAATCTGTTTAACACATTGAATTTACTAGCTTCAGATCTTCGTTCGGGTTCTGACATTCAGATGGATCAAATCGATAAAGGCATCGATCGAATGTTAACTGTAGCATCAGAAGCGGGCGCAAGAAAGAATCGCGTTGAAGGAATTGAAAACCGGATTCAAGACAGTAATATTGAACTTAAGTCCTTGTTATCAAAGCTGGAAGATGTGAATTATGCAGAAGCCGTCACGAAGTTGAAAAGTGAAGAGAGTGTCTATCAGGCAAGTCTTGCTGCTTCAGCAAAAATCATTCAGCAAACTTTGATGGATTTTCTAAGATAAAGAATTAGGAGCATTCGCCATATGGTGAGTACTCCTGTTCAGCTTGTTGACAAAAGAATATTAATCAATATAAAAGTATAAAAATTCGCATTCTTATCTTTTGCACTCTATCGAAAAATATTATGGTCGGCTATTTCTTTCGCTTTCCGCGGACGAAACGCTAGCCTCCTCGACTCTTAAAAATCCTATGCTCCTGCGGTTACTCGTCGCAAACGAATTGTGCACAATTCGTTGCCTGTGGGGTCTAGCTTATTTCGTTTTTCCGCAGGAGTCTTCAGAAATTGCCGACCATCTTACTAATGAAATAATATGAAGAGATACGCAAACAGAAGCGAAATCCGTTGATTGGAGTGGAGGCGGCGACTAAAGCCGTGCCCGCGAAACTCGTCCGCCGCAAAGGAAATCAACATTTTCTTGCATACGTTCTTTTTCATTAGTCTTCAGTTATATTCACTCTTATTATTTTTTGTCTACAGTCTTTAACGAGCATTCGCCATATGGTGAGTGCTTTTTTGAATTTACAACATATTGGGTGAACGGAAACAAAACTTCATAGGAATATCAAACAATAGAAAAAAGGATAGGATTAATGACAAAGTCATTAAACCCATCCTTCTATTTAAATTATGATTTCATTGTATTGACCAAGCCCATCATATCATCCGCAAATGATATCGCTCTTCCTTGGGATTGCAGCAATCTTTGAGTAGAAATTAATTCGGTCATTTCATCAGTCATATCAACATTGGACATTTCGAGTGCCCCTTGAGTGATTCGGAACGAACCATCATTGTTTCCAATTTGCAGGGTACCGTTTGCTACTTGATTTGCTTCCGTTCCAGGAAGTTGATAACGGTTGGCTCCGATTTTTTCGAGAAGGTTCGGCCTGTTAATTTGGGCGATGCTCAACTGGATTTGGGTTGGCTGTTTTGAAGTATTTCGATAAGACACTTCAAGTATTCCGTTTTCCGTTACTTTGATGTTGTTATAATCTCCATCAAAAACAATCGGGCGGTTATTGCTATCGAGAACCGAATCACCAGAAGACGTGACCAAGTTTACTTGGTTAGAATTCAGGATCGGCTGAACTTGAAATGATCCATCTTTTGTATAGTAAGTTTTTCCTTCGGAAGCCACGCGGAAAAATGCATCATTTCCTTGAATCATGAAATCAAGAGGGCGATCCGTTTTTTTCATGGACCCTTGTTCAGTCCGAATCGACGTCTGGGTAATGATTGCACCAGAACCAACTCGAAGACCGTTCGGCGTGATTCGGCCAATTTCGTTGTGAGTTCCGGCTTGCTTTTCAATGGATTGATAAAGGGCATCTGAAAAGTTCGCTTCCTGCCGTTTGTACCCGTTTGTATTTAAATTGGAAATATTATTAGCAATGATATCAATTTTTTTCTGCAATTCACGCATGGATGTTGTGGCGGAAATCATTTGGATACTCATGTATTCATACCTCCTTAGTAAATACGGCCAATCTCATTGACTGCTTTTTCCATGCTGCGGTCATATGCCTGTATGACTTTTTGATTCGATTCGAAACCTCGATAAGTGTTCATCATTTCCGTCATTGTTTGAGTCAGATCCACATTGGATTGTTCGATAAATCCTTGTTTGACGAAGGGACCGGTTAAGCCTGTACCTTCAATGGACTGAGGACCTTCTGCCGGATTTCCTTCCCAGCGTAATAATCCCTGACCCTGTTTAACTAATTGTTCAGGCTGTTCGGTATACCCAAGCCATAGACGATTTGTAGCGGAACCATTTTGTAGAATAATCTGGCCATCTTCTTGAACTGTAAATTCTTTTGAGTTCACTTGGATAGGTTGCAAATTTTGATTCAAGACGTTGTAACCGTCACTCGTTTTTAGGAAGCCGTTTTGATCAACTGAAAATTGTCCATTTCGTGTATACCGGACTTGGTCATTTTCCAGTCCAACTGCAAATACAAGAGAACCCTTTTTTTGAGTGACCGGATTCACGGGCAAACTTTCATCAAGAAGAGCAAAGTCTGTTGTATTTCCTGTGTCTTTTAGTGGTCCTTGAAGAAATGAAGGAATTCCTTCCTGTGTATATACGCCTGTATTTAAAGTGCCCACAGTGGATTGACCCATTTTCATGGTACCGCCAGTCGTGCCTTTCATTTCCATTGCTTTTATCAATTGTTCAGGAAACGCACGCAAGACATTTTGATCTTGTTTAAATCCAGGAGTACTCGCATTGGCTAAATTATTTGTCAAAATTTGTTGTTTTCTGTTATTTGCCATCATACCTGATGTGGCAGTATATAAACCACGAAACATGCCTTTTTTCTTCCTTTCAAACGCGATAGGGTTGATTTATGCGTTAGCATAACACGAAGTTGACAGAAAATATAGGTCAATATTGTAAATTAAGGTAAACAAAATACAAAGAAAAATAAAAATATACAAATAGACGAAAATGTGAGATTATATTTTTGGTACATTTATTACTAAAATATGACGAAATATGACACGATATGACAATTAGATTAAAATTTAGAGTTTTTATCATACCGATAACGGCAAACTTATTCGAAAGATAAGGACGCAAAGCCACGGGCCTAAGTGAAATCGATACGGCAGCCGGGTTACCGAAGATGGAAGCTTTTAAAGTTATCCACCTTTAATTAAAGGTGGATTTTTATATGGACCAAACACTTATACATGGGGGGTTAAAAGATGAAACTATTTCCTCAATCTTTTCAGTCATTGGAGCAGGCATTATCAAATGCCACATTAAAGCAGCGAGTTCACTCGGCTAATATCGCAAATGTCGATACACCCAACTACAAGAGCAAGCAAGTGAGTTTCAAGTCTACATTGAATGATGCAATCAATAACCAAGGTATGTCCAGTTACAAAACAAATGCAAAACATATTTCTTTCAGCAGTGAATCGTCTAATTTTAATCCGACCATAAAAGAAAATAAGTCCACACAATTCAATCCTAATGGAAACAATGTAGATATGGACTATGAAATGGCAGAGTTAGCCAAAAATCAACTATGGTATAACGCCGTAACGGAAAGAGTGAACGGCAAATTCAACAGTTTACGAACAGTAATCAATGATGGGAGGTAGCAGTTATGAGCTTATTTAATGGTTTTAATATCAGTGCATCAGGGTTAACGGCGAATCGTATGCGAATGGACGTTGTTTCTTCAAACATTGCCAATGCCAACACGACTCGTGCGCAACTTGTAAACGGCGAATGGGTACCGTATCGTCGGAAATCTGTGGAATTATCACAAAGCGGGGTATCACCATTTCAACAGCAACTTCAGTCGGCAATGAATAATCAGTCCTCTAAAATTTCGGGAGTTACAGTTTCAAAAATTGATGAAGATAAAGCACCATTTACCCTTTCCTATGATCCTTCTCATCCTGATGCTGACGAGAACGGGTATGTTCGTTTGCCAAATGTTGATCCGATAAAAGAAATGGTCGATCTCATGTCTGCAACACGTTCGTACGAAGCGAATATTACAGCATTGAACGCTTCGAAGAATATGTTCATAAAAGCTTTGGAGATTGGTAAATAATCTATCAGATTGCTAGGAGGCACTATGGATAAATTAAGCTTGATTCAAACACCATTTATACAAAACCAATCAATCACAAAACTAAAGCCTGAAGATAAGGTGGAAGATTTTGGTCAACTATTTAAACAAAAGCTCGAAGAAGTAAATGCCGCACAGAACAAATCGGATAAACTGACCAACCAATTGGTAACGGGTGAAGTAAAGGATGTCCATGAAGTGATGATTGCTTCACAAAAGGCAAGTCTTTCTTTGCAACTTACCGTTCAAGTACGAAACAAGGTTGTTGAAGCTTACCAAGAAGTGATGAGAATGCAACTATGATTTTTAGGGTGAGATGAGATAAATGAAAGAAAAGATATTGGATTATAAAAACAAAATAATAGAATCATGGGGCAGTTTTTCTCCAAAAATAAAATGGTCTGTGGCCGGCACATTTTTCATCACATTACTTTTACTTTTTGTATTTGTTTTTTTAAACTCCCGCCCAAGTTTTGCGGCGCTATATACTGGTTTGTCTCCTTCAGAGGCTGGTGAAATCAAGACGGCAATCGAAGAACAAGGTATTCCAGTACAAGTTTCATCTGATGGGAAGTCTATCAGTGTTCCGAATGAAGAAGTGGCCAACTTAAAAGTCAGCTTGGCAGCGGACGGCATTCCGAAAAGCGGGAACGTAAACTACAGCATCTTCAGTGAAAATATGGGGTTGGGAATGACAGATCGTCATTTTGATGTAGTGGAACGAGACGCAATGCAAAACGAACTTGCTGATTTGGTTAAGCAAATTGATGGCGTAACCGAAGCAAACGTAATGATCACACTTCCAAAAGAAAATGTTTGGATATCGGATGAAGAACAAGTGGCAACGGCATCTGTTGTTGTAAAAGGTGATCCATCCTTTCAACTAGATCAGAAGCAAGTCAATGGTCTGTATCATCTAATCAGTAAAAGTGTTCCCAATTTGCCTCAAGAAGAAATTGTCATAATGGATCAAAATGGCCAGGTTTTCGAGATTCAAAAAGAAAACCAACTGGATACGGCCTTATCTGTCTATCAACAGCAACGGGAAATCAAAAAAGATATTGAACGAGATATTCAGCGTGAACTGCAACAAATGCTGGGATTGACGCTGGGACATGACAAAGTAGTCGTGTCTGTCATGACAACGATTGACTTCACCAAGGAAAAGCGGGAAGAAAACCTGGTTGAAGCCGTGGATAAAGAAAAGAATGAAGGCATCGATATCAGTGTAGAAAGAATTGTAGAGTCCTATTCGAGTGAAGGGACGGCTATTGCTGATGCAACTGGGACTGGAGAGACTGAAATCGCCAATTACCCAGGGGTTGATGGTGAGGGAAATACGAAATCCGATAAAACGGAAGAACGTATCAATCGTGAAGTCAATCGAATCAACCGCCAAATTGAATTGAGTCCATATGTCATAGATGACATAACAATCAATGTTGGAGTTGAACCTCCCAATCCTGAAAATCCGGATAGCTTAACACAACAAAATATAGATGATATCAGCAATCTCTTGAAAAACACGGTAAGTACTTCATTAAGCATGAATGGAACGCAAGTGACGGAAGAAGCGCTGGATGACCGTATATCAGTATTTGCAACGGAGTTCCAAGGAAAACCTGTGGTTGACGGTGAAACATCGGGTGAATCTTTGTTGTCAATGAACAATATCTCGAACCCACTGTTCTGGATTATCGTTGGGGGTGTTGTCCTACTTCTGATTCTGATAGTTTTAATCTTCATAATCCGTAAAAGGAAGCGTGAAAGCATGGAGGAAGAAGAATATGTTCTTGATATGTTTAATCAACCTATCGAAAAAGTCAGCAACTTTGAAGAAGCTGAGGTTGACCTATCCGAGTTCAATACAAAAGCAAATCCTAAGAGAAAAACGATTGAAAAGCTTGCTACAGGTAGACCTGAAGACTTTGCTAAATTGTTACGCTCTTGGATGGCAGATGAGTAGGAGGGTGACACATGGCTAAAAATGCAAGAGAGCTAAGTGGGATACAAAAAGTTGCCGTATTGTTAGTGGGATTGGGACCGGACGTGTCTGTGGAAATTTTTAAACAGTTGACGGAACAAGAAATTGATCAAGTAACAATGGAAATTTCAAATATACGACAATTAAAAAACAGTCAAACAGAACAGGTAATCGATGAATTTTATGAAATGATTCTTGCCCAAGATTATATGAATGAAGGCGGCCTGGAATATGCAAAGGATATTCTTGAAAAAGCGCTAGGTAAAGAAAAGGCAATGGATGCAATTGGCAGATTAACGAGCAGGTTGCAAGTTAAACCGTTCAGTTTCGCAAGAAGAGCAGATCCGAATCAAATCTTGAATATTTTACAGCATGAACATTCACAAACGATTGCACTAGTACTATCGTATTTGGAACCAAAGCAATCATCGCAAATCCTTTCCGCACTGCCTCCTGAAAAGCAAGCAGAAGTAGCAAGGAGGATTGCCTTAATGGAGAGTACTTCGCCTGAGGTTATTCATCAGGTTGAACAAATTCTTGAGAGAAAGCTTTCGGCTACTGGATCACAAGATTACACATCTACCGGTGGTGTAGAAGCAATTGTTAGAGTGCTAAGTAAAGTGGATCGTGGTACCGAGAAAGCTATTCTTTCTAAGCTGGAGACCGAAACTCCTGATCTTGTTGCAGAAATTAAGAAGCGGATGTTTGTATTTGAAGACATCGTGAACTTGGATACACGTGCCATTCAACGTATCATTCGTGAAGTTAATGATGCAGATTTAACTTATGCATTGAAAGTAGCAAGTGATGAAGTGAAGGATACGATTTATACCAATATGTCTACAAGACGGGCAGATCTGATTCGCGAAGAAATTGGAATAATGGGTCCTGTGAAACTCAAAGACGTAGAAGACGCACAAACAAACATTGTTACGTTGATTCGTAGTTTAGAAGAAAAAGGCGAAATCATCGTGGCCCGTGGTGAAGGGAATGAAGTGATTGTCTAATATCATTCGCTCGCATTCGCTCCCGACCAATGAAAAGAAAATAATTCATACAAAAAAAATAGAAAGCAAAACATTGGCCTTGAATGAACAAGAACTTGATCCAGTTTTGCAGAAGCAACAGTTGTTAATGGAAATCGAAGCATTGGAAACACAGTACGGAGAACTTCAAAAGCAAATGAATAGTGAAATGGAAAGTGCCCGAGCGGAAATTGACCACTGGTGGTCAGAAAAGCAAGATGAAGCCGTGCAGGAAGCTAAAAGAATGGCAGAAGCAGCATCTGAACAAGGTTTTCAAGCGGGATTTGAGCAGGGCAAGCTGTTAGCGGAAGAAGAATTCCGGCAAAGACGCGAGGAAATGCATGTATTGATAGAGACGGCTTACGAAGAAAAAGCAAAAATTGTTCAGGAATCTGAGTCGTTCTTATTGTCACTCAGCGTTAGAGTGGCTGAGAAAGTTATCAAAAAAGAATTGAAGCAGCATGATGACCAGTTACTGAACGTCGTAAAGCAAGCCTTAAAGCATATAGAAGAGTCAGAAGATGTCACTATGCAAGTATCGCTTGAAGATTATCCGATAATTTTACCGTTTCTCGAAGAATTAAAGACCTATGTAAAAGCTGACTCAGAGTTTAAATTGGTTCCGGTTGCCAACCTTTCCAAAGGTGGCTGTATGATTCATACGGCAAGTGGTTCTTATGATGTCACGATTGACAGTCAGCTGCAGGAGATTAAAAAGCACTTACTGGCTTATTGTGAGGAGAAAACCAACGATGAACCTAAGGGAAGATGAGTACCTCGAATTATTGGAAGAGATTGAGCCAGTAAAAAAGCATGGGAAAGTGATTCAAGTTATCGGCCTGACCATTGAATCAAGAGGACCATATGCAAAAATTGGAGAACTTTGTCTGTTGTATCCGAACCACTATGAGCGGCCAATTGAAGCTGAAGTGGTCGGCTTCAAAGAAAATAAAATTTTACTTATGCCGTTGAAGGACGTATCTCAAATAGGTCCAGGGTGCCTGGTTGTTGCAACCGGATATCCACTCCAAATCAAAGTGGGACCATCCATTTTAGGAAAAGTTCTCGATGGAACGGGCCAGCCGTTGGATGAAAACATACTTCCGAAAGGGTTGAAGAAATATTCAACCAATAATACACCACCGAATCCATTGAAAAGACCGAGAATCGATAAACCATTGGAAGTTGGTGTAAGAGCCATTGATGGACTATTGACAGTTGGACAAGGCCAGCGCGTTGGTGTGTTTGCAGGAAGTGGCGTCGGAAAAAGTACATTGCTTGGTATGATTGCCCGCAATACAGAAGCTGACATCAATGTAATTGCCCTGATAGGTGAGAGGGGCAGGGAAGTTCGAGATTTCATTGAACGCGACCTTGGCCCTGAAGGGTTAAAAAAATCGGTCGTCGTTGCGGCAACTTCCGATCAGACGCCATTACAACGAATAAAAGGTGCTATGACCGCTACAGCCATTGCGGAATATTTCCGTGATCAAGGAAAAAACGTCATGTTGATGATGGACTCAGTGACACGCTTTGCTATGGCACAACGTGAAGTGGGACTAGCAGTTGGTGAGCCACCAACGAGTAAAGGATACACACCAAGTGTTTTTGCACTGCTGCCAAAATTGCTGGAACGTTCCGGAACGTCTAACAAGGGTTCGATTACCGCCTTCTATACAGTGTTGGTTGATGGGGACGATATGAACGAACCAATTGCCGATGCTGTCCGAGGTATTCTAGACGGGCATATTGTATTGGATCGGAAAATAGCTCAAAAAGGTCAATTCCCGGCAATCAATATTATGTCGAGTGTCAGTCGGGTCATGCATGATGTTGTATCGGACGAGCACCAAAAGGCAGCTGTTGAATTCAAAAGATTGTTGGCAGCTTATGATGCATCGGAAGATCTGATTAATATCGGCGCTTACAAAAGCGGAGCAAACAAAGAAATAGATGATGCCATCCGTTCCTATCCACTGATAAAAGAATTCTTGCAACAAGATATTTATGAAAAGACAAAGCTGGAAGAGAGTATCGACCGGCTAACAGCGCAATTTGGGGGAGCACAGACGTGACGCAATTCAACTTTAGATTTCAAAAAATATTGGATTTAAAAGAGAATGAAAAAGGCTTAGCGCAAATGGAAATGGCGGATGCCATCAAACAACAAGAAATAGGCCATCGAAAAAAAGAAGCAATCCATAAAAAAATTATGGATGCAGAACGTTTGAAAAAAGAAAAACAGCAGGATGGAGTCAACATTTCGGAAATAAGAATGTTGGTCAATTATATCCATCAACTTCAGGAGCTATTGATTTCCTCGAATCGCGAGCTGGAGCATTTGCAGAATAATGTGTCGAGAACACAAACTCATTTGCAAATGAAAGCTCAAGAAGAAAAGACATGGGGAAATTTAAAGCAACAAGAACTTACTATATATGTTGAGCAAAGCAAAATGGCAGAACAGAATTTCTTCGATGAATTGGCAAGTACAAGGTTTTACCGAACAACACAAGCAAGTTTAGCTGAAGGGTGATGAAAAAATGGAAACTATGAGTTTATCTATTCCTTCCAACATTTCAACTTCAAAGCCCATTGCATCAAAACAAAGTAGTGGGTCAGCCACGGTAAATTTCGCTGCACTATTAGGTTCTGTAACTTCAGAAGGACAAAGTGCAAGCGAAGAAAAAGAAAATGTAAATCAACAGGGAGCACTCCTGGAAAAACTTCAGGATATGTTGCAAACCTTGCAGGAAATACCGAAAGAAAATTTGTCACCCGAAGAGCAGGAAATGATGTATGTAATCGTACAGATGCTTTCTCCTCAAACGGTTCAAATAGAAAACCAGCTACATAGTGTCGAGCCTGGCCAAGTGATGAGTGATTCAGTTCAGGAAAAACTGATAAATCTGCTGAACCAGATCGATCAGGAAATTCAAAAACAATCAACTGTTACTAAATCATTCGAACCCACTGCAGAACTTGTGGGGGTAGAAGAAAATATTTTAGCTGATCCGAAAAAATTAGAGCAGGCATTTAAACAATTGGTCGCCTTTATCCAGCAACTTGATAACGAACAGCAGGCTATTACAGGAAAACAACAGCAAAACGAAGTGGCAAAAATTTTCAAACAAATGGACAGTTTTACACAACAACCAACTGACCAAACACAGTTAACTGAACCTCCAAGGAATAATGGACTGATTGTAGACACTTCACGACCACTATCAACACAATCCATTTCACAGCTTCAACAATCGGATGGTAACGCTGCACGAGTGGAACCTGTTCCAACTGAAGTGAATGGACAAGTTTTAACTGGCACTGCATCGGAAGTCGCAAAAGCTAGCCAAGCTCCAACGCGCCCGGAAGCAAGTGCACCACCGCCACCAGCACCAACTGTTCATATGTCAAACCTGATTGAAGAGTTAGGTGGGGTGCTGAAAGGTACTTTCCGTTTGAATGGCACGCAAGAAGGAACGCAAATAAAAGTGAACATCTTTCCAGAACATCTCGGACATCTGGATATTCGTTTGACAGCTTCAGAAGGAAAGATTGCAGCCCAAATTTTCACCAGTAACTTACTGGCTAAAGAAGCGTTGGAACTTCAAGTGAATCAGTTAAGAAATTCATTGCTTCAGCAGGGTGTAACGCTTGATCGTATTGAAATTTCGCAACAGAGTTCGCAGCCATCATTTGGACAACAAAACGCACACCCAGATCAGCGTTTTGCACAACAACAACAACAACAACAGCAAAAGCAAGGAAACGCATCACACAATAAAAACGGCTATCAACGAATTGAAGAAGAAGCCGCTGTAGAACGTAACCATACGTCAGAGGGATTAATGAAAGTAGATTATACAATATAACGAGGAAGGGGCATTGCAATGAATGTGAATAGTTCTAGCACGGTCAAAATGCCGAAGGCAGGCGCAACAATGCACACAGAGCCACAAAATGGACTTGGTAAAGATGCTTTCATGCAAATCCTTGTGACACAAATGAAGAACCAGAATCCTTTGGAGCCGATGAAAGATACGGAATTCATCGGACAGATGGCTCAGTTCAGCAGTTTGGAACAGTTAACAAACTTGAATCAGGCAATGAATCTGTTTATTGGTCTTCAATGGAGACAGTCACTATCCGAAAATGCTGATTTAATTGGTAACAAGGTGTATTGGGAGCGGGAAGTAAACGGGGAGTTGCAGTCAGGTGAGGGGATTGTCAAGGGACTGGAAATTGTAAATGGGGAGTTAATAGTTGAGCTTGAGGATAACGTCAAGGTTCCAATCGACTCAATCCATCGTATTGAAAAATAGTCAAAAACAATAAATGAACAGGAAATTGTCTAATCCACAAAAGGGATAAGGCAATATTTGAAAGGGGAAAAACAAATGTTACGTTCAATGTATTCTGGAGTATCAGGTATGAAAGGTTTCCAAACAAAATTAGATGTGATCGGGAACAATATTTCGAATGTAAACACGATTGGATACAAAAAAAGCACAATCAACTTCCAGGATTTATTAAGTCAAAACTTATCAGGCAGTGGTGTTAATTCGATGCAAGTTGGTTTAGGATCAACGACTTCTGCAATCAATGTGATTCATAATCCAGGTTCATTTATGACAACTGGTGTTGGATCAGATGTGGCTTTAAATGGCGATGGATTCTTCGTAGTTCAAGATCCAACGGTACCGGCTAATAGTACTGCAGATCGCTATTTGACTAGAGCTGGTAATTTTGTTGTTAATGCACAAGGGAATCTTGTTACTTCACAGGGCTACAATGTAATTGGTAGACGAGAACCTGTTACAAACCCTGCAATCTACGAACCAATTAAGATTGATTCGAATACTTATGAGTCCTTTAGCATCAATCTCTTAGGTGAAGTGGTTGGTAAAGATGCGAATGGAACAGAAACAATAATTGCTTCTATCGCAATTGCACAACCTGACAATCCAGCTGGACTAAATAAAGCTGGCGGATCTTTGTATGAATTAACTTCTAAAGCTGATTCACAAACACTGACTCAGATGATTGGAACTGCAACGACAAATAATGTCGAAATAGGTTCTGGCATGCTCGAAATGTCCAATGTTGATTTGACAGAGGAATTCACAGAAATGATTATCGCTCAACGTGGTTTCCAGGCAAACTCACGTACGATTACTACTTCTGATGAGATCTTACAAGAAGTCGTAAACTTGAAACGATAAAATAGGGAGGGCAGGCTGAGAGGGATGAAGCGTCTCTCCAGCCGCTTTTAACATGATCCAATTAACGAAACTTAATCGAACACCATTTACATTAAATGCTCTTTATATCGAAAGAATTGAATCCACTCCAGATACTGTGGTCACGTTGGGGTCAGGAAAGAAAGTACATGTTTTGGAGTCAGTTGAAGAAGTAACGAATAAAGTGACAGCCTACTATCAAAAATTAAACCTTTTGCCGAGTTTGCAGAAGCCAAACTGGATGGAATGAAGGGAGGACGGTCCTGGTGGATTTCTTATCAGATGAAAATATTGAGACCATTCTATCGTCCTTGAAAAAGGAAGAACCTAAATCGGTTAAACCTAGCAAGGAAAGAAATGTTAAAACATACGACTTTAAAAAGGCAATGCGTTTTTCACAAGATCAAATTCGAACACTAAATAGAATACATGAAAACTTTGCCCGATTGCTGACATCTTATCTTTCTACACAGCTTCGTACATTCGTGCAGATTTCTGTTACATCTGTTGAGCAATATCCTTATGAGGAATTTATCAATAATGTTCAGAAGAAATCCATTTTGGGTGTTTTTAAAGCGCCACCGCTTCAAGGAAGCATGGTTATGGAATTCTCTCCGGATGTGGTGTATGTCACGGTGGATAGAATGCTTGGTGGACAAGGGAACATCTCCTTAAAAAGCCGCGATTTAACGGAAATTGAAATCAGTGTGATTCAACGGATTTTTGTTAAGGCACTGATCAGTTTTCAAGAAGCCTGGTCGTCTGTAGTGAAACTGTCTCCGGAGTTCAAAGAAATAGAAGTGAATCCTCAGTTCTTAACCATGTTCCCGCCTAATGAAACAGTTATTTTAGTAGCATTACATGCGAAAATTGGTGATGTTGAAGGAATCATCAATATTTGTTTGCCGCATGTAGTGTTGGAGCAAATTTTACCGAAGTTATCCGCTCGCCATTGGTTGGCCAATCAGAAAAAAACCGTGGTCAATCAGGAAGTTGCAGCATTGGAGAAAAAATTGCAAGCCACGAAACTAAATGTTAAAGCGATATTAGGTCGATCAACGATAGACGTTGGCGATTTTTTGAATCTTAAACGCGGTGATGTCATTCGCTTAAATGAGTCTTACGATGCTCCTGTAACAATATTGGTAGATGATAAACAGAAATTTTTTGCACAACCTGGTGTCTCGAAAGGACGAATGGCTGTGCAAGTAACCGAAGTTCATAGAGAAGGAGATGAATTCGATGAAAACTGATAAGTTATCTCCAGATGAAATCAAAGGTTTACTGGGGCAAAGTGGAACGGACGATGAAACGATTTCCGAGAGTTCCCTATCGAAGCGTGAAATGGAAGCATTGACAGAGTTATTGAATGTATCACTGGGAAGTTCGTCTGCAGTGCTCAATACTCTATTTTCCCAGCAAGTAAGTTTCTCTACTCCAAAACTATCCATCAGACAAAATGATCAGTTATTAACCAATACAAAAGAGCCATTCATCGTGGTTCTGGGAGAATTTGAGGGTGGCATCAACGGCTTACAGATTCTTTTCCTACATGCAGATGATGTTCAGACCATGACAAACATGATCTATACGGACAGCGAAGAGAACCATATCAGAAAACAATTTCAAGTGGTAGAAGAAGTAGTACAAAAAATGTTTACTTCTGTCTCACAATCTATGACTACGGTTCTAGACCAAGAGGTTTCCCATTCCTTGTCATCGATGGACATGATTGAAACACTAAAAGACTTCCCTGTCGCAAAATTTACAGATGAAAAATGGTTTGTACAAGCAGATTTCCAACTGAAAATAGGTACTCAGGAAAATATCAGCCTTCAACTATTTGTTCCTGTCCGCTTGGGGAAACAAGTGGTAGAAATATTAACAGATTTATTGGAAGAAGGACGTCACCCAGAGGAGACAAAAGAAATGCAATTTCAATCCACTACTCAAACAGATGTAACTACTAAAACGGACGAATCAGGTTCATCACCTAAAATCCAATCCGTTCAATTTTCAAATTTCGATGAATCCGGCTCCGCACATTCAGAACCGAACAATTTGGACATGTTACTCGACATTCCACTTCAAGTAACGGTTGAACTGGGAAGAACGAAACGAATGGTGAAAGAAATTTTGAGTGTTTCCCAGGGCTCGATTATTGAACTTGATAAATTGGCAGGTGAACCTGTCGATATTTTAATCAATAACAAGTTAATCGCTGTAGGTGAAGTTGTCGTGATTGATGAAAATTTCGGCGTCCGTGTAACAGATATTTTAAGCACAGCAGAGCGTATTTCAAAACTACGATAATGCCGTAAGTAAGGAGTTTGCTAGGTTTGATTCAAAAAAGATATGTAAAAGTACTTGCGATGATTTTGCTTTTCACTTTATATGTGATGTTGACCCCGAATTTGGTAAATGCTGCTAAAGATCCGTCCGCAAAAGACTGGGCAACAGAAGAAGAAGGCAAGAAGTCCGATGAGCAACCCGAGCCGGTTGTTGATGAGGAGTTAAAGCCTACTCAAGACACTAGTCTAGTGACCATCATTATTAAACTTATATTCTATACGTTGCTGATTCTCGTCATGATTTATGGATTGATTAAGTTTCTGGCAGTAAGACAAAAGAAATTCCAACCAAATCAAGCAGTTAAATTAATGGGCGGAACTCCATTAGGTAACAATAAATCACTTCAACTTGTAAAAGTAGGTGACAAGGTTTATCTACTAGGAGTGGCAGATCAAGTCACATTGATTAAGGAATTTTCAAATACGGATGAGATTAGCAGTATTGAGAATGATTTAGAGCAGCAACCAAATATGTTATCAAACCCAATCATGAATTTATCGAACTCGATCGTCGATTTTTCGAGAGAAAAGATAAGCAAGCGGTTGGAATCTAAGCCTACAAATGGTTTTGAGCAATTATTCAAGCAAAGCCTAAATAGACAAAAGGGTAAACAAGACCAACTCAAGCAAGATTTGAACAAAGCAGATGATGAAAAGGAAGGTAAATCATAATGATGATGACAAACTTCCTTCTTTCACTTAGCATTCCTGGAATCAATTTTGGTACGGATGCGCCGGGAGATGTTTCCGTTACATTGCAGCTTTTGTTCCTAATGACCATCCTTTCGCTGGCTCCAGGAATCTTGATCATGCTCACGTGTTTTACTCGAATCATCATCGTGTTGTCATTTGTTCGTACCGGTTTAGGGACACAGTCTATGCCACCGAACCAAGTGCTAGTGGGACTAGCCCTGTTTATGACCTTTTTCATTATGACGCCAGTAATTAATGAAGTTAACGAAACGGCCTTACAGCCATATCTGGCGGGGGATCTCGCACAAGAGAAGGCGTTGGATACTGCAGTGATGCCAATTAAGGAATTTATGGCAGAACATACGAGACAAAAAGATCTCGCTTTGTTTTTTAAATACGCTGGTTTGGAAAAGCCAGACAGCGTTGAAGATATCCCGTTAACCTCGCTTATTCCGGCGTTTGCCATCAGTGAGTTGAAGACTGCATTTCAAATTGGCTTTGTCATATTTATCCCGTTTTTGATCATCGATATGGTTGTTGCCAGTACGTTAATGGCCATGGGGATGATGATGTTGCCACCGGTCATGATTTCGTTGCCATTCAAGATTCTGTTGTTTGTTCTGGTTGATGGCTGGTATTTAATTATAGAATCGCTGCTTGTCAGCTTTTAGGGAAGGAAGAAAACGATGACTCCAGATACGGTGATCAAATTAGCGGAACAATCGATATATATGATCATTATCATATCTGCTCCCATGCTTTTAATTGCACTTGCTGTCGGACTGATTGTCAGTGTGTTCCAAGCGATGACACAAATTCAGGAACAGACACTTGCGTTCATTCCGAAAATATTGGCAGTGTTTTTGTCCATCGTGTTGTTTGGACCATGGATGCTGACTATCTTATTGGATTTTACAAGAGATTTGTTCCAACAACTTCCGCAACTAATCGGATAGTGGGATTGATATGAATACTATTTTTGAGATGTACCCATATCTACTGCTGATCTTTGTTCGATTAACTAGCTTTTTCCTCGTTGCGCCTTTATTTTCAATGAAAGGTGTTCCGAACCAATTCAAGGTTGGATTGGGTTTTTTCATTTCATTAATTGCTTTATCCGGCATGGACGCTGAAGAAGCACTTCTAATGGATTCCTATTACATCCTGCTGATCATAAAAGAACTTGCAGTAGGCATCGCACTTGGCTTTACAGCAGCATTATTGTTATACACAGTTCAAATAGCGGGGGCATTCATCGATTTTCAGATGGGCTTTGCCATTGCCAGTGTGATGGATCCGCAAACAGGCAGTCAGGTGCCGATTATTGGTCACTTCAAATATATCTTGGCACTGCTTTTTTTATTGACCGTTAATGGACATCATTTAATGCTGGATGGAGTCATGCAAAGCTTCAAGTCATTTCCGGTTGAATCTGTTTCCTTCTCGGCTGATTTTGGTGACATCACGCATTTTTTCACGACATTATTTGTAGAAATGTTCGTCATCGCCTTGCAGATAGCATTACCGATTGTTGGCGCACTGTTTCTGATTGATGTAGCTCTCGGCATTTTAGCCAAGACCGTCCCACAATTAAACATTTTTGCAGTCGGGCTGCCATTGAAGATTTTTGTAGGGTTTATCATGTTATTACTTTCGATGCCCATTTTCTTTTACTTATTACAAATCCTGTTCGAAAAAATAATGGTAAGCATGTCTCAGCTGATCAAGTTGATGGGGGGACCATAAGTGCAAAAAAGATATCCTCTCGACTTACAGTTTTTTGCTTCGGAAAAGACAGAAAAAGCAACACCTCAAAAGAGGCAGGAGTCAAAAAGAAAAGGCCAAGTGGCCAAAAGTGCTGAAGTACCTGCTGCATTAATTATGCTTGGTGGAATTATGTTGCTCAATATTATGGGTGGCTGGATACTGGATCGGCTACTAGCAATCTTTCAAATCAATTTCACTCAGTATATTGGATGGGAGTGGAGCCCGGAAAATATTCGCACCTTGTTCGAACAAATGACGTTCAATGCAATAATGATCACGGCTCCAATTATGATTATTGCGATGGTATTCGGCTTTTTGGGGAATTACATTCAAGTTGGGTCTCTATTTACGACAGAGCCTCTCAAGATGAAGCTTGAACGTTTGAATCCGATTGAAGGTGCCAAAAAAATCTTTTCCATGCGTGCATTGGTGGAACTATTAAAGTCATTACTTAAAATCGCCATTATTGGCTTTGCCGCTTTTAATGTTTTATGGTCGGCAAAAGAAGAGTTGTTTTTACTCTCACAAAAAAGTATCGGCGATTCCTTGTCATTTATCGGTTCCCTGGTTTTCAAGATGGGGATGGTTGCATCAATTATCTTATTAGTTTTAGCCATAATGGATTACATGTATCAAAAGTATGAATTTGAAAAGGGCATTCGAATGTCTAAGCAAGACATCAAGGATGAATTCAAGAAGGCAGAGGGCGATCCTCTGATTAAATCCAAAATTAAAGAACGTCAAAGACAAATGAGCATGAATCGAATGATTCAGGACTTGCCGAATGCAGATGTTCTGATTACAAACCCCACTCACTATGCGATTGCAATAAAGTATGATGCAGAAACCATGGAAGCGCCAATGGTCATTGCAATGGGGAAAGACCATCTTGCCCTGAAAATTAAAGAAAAAGCTAAAGAACTTGAAATTGTGATTATGGAAAATAAACCTCTTGCCCGTGCTCTATACAACCAAGTGGAAATAGGTGACTATGTTCCGGAAGAATTGTTCTTGGCGGTTGCAGAGGTTTTAGCATATATCTATCGCTTAAAAGGAAAGATTAAATGAATTTGTGGGAGGAGGAAACAGCATGAAAATCAAAGATTATCTCGTCTTAGTTTCAGTCATTATGATTGTCGTGATGATGGTTATTCCTCTTCCGCCGATTTTACTGGATTTCTTGATTATGATAAACATCAGTATTTCCTTGACGATTATTTTAGTAGCAATGAATACGAAAGAAGCGCTACAATTTTCAATCTTTCCTACGTTACTCTTACTGACAACATTGTTCCGTCTTGGATTAAATGTTTCTACAACTCGATCCATTTTAACCAATCAAACAGGGGGAGAAGTTGTTGAAACGTTCGGTTCATTCGTAGTCGGTGGAAGTCCCGTTATTGGTATATTGGTGTTTTTAATTCTAGTTATTATTCAGTTCTTGGTCATTACTAAGGGGTCAGAACGTGTGGCGGAAGTAGCAGCTCGTTTTACTCTTGATTCTATGCCAGGTAAACAAATGAGTATCGACGCAGACCTTGGAGCAGGAATGATTTCTGACCAGGAAGCGAAAAAACGCAGGGAAAAGGTAAGCCAGGAAGCTGATTTCTACGGTGCCATGGATGGTGCGAGTAAGTTCGTTAAAGGGGATGCGATAGCTGGGATTATTATCGTTCTTATTAATATTATCGGAGGCTTAATCATTGGAGTTGTCGTACACAAACTTCCAATCGGTGAAGCTGCTCAACTATTTACCTTATTATCCATCGGTGACGGTCTGGTAAGCCAGATTCCGGCATTGTTGATTTCTACTGCAGCCGGCATCGTCGTAACAAGAGCCGCTTCTGAAGGGAACTTAGGTTCAGATATTACGAAACAATTATTCGCTTATCCAAAGCTGCTATATGTGGTGGCTGGAACTCTTTCTTTATTCGCTATTTTCACGCCTATCAGTCCTTTATTGGTGATGCCAGTTGCTGGGCTTGTGGCGTTCGGAGGCTACAAAATGCAACGCACACTGAATGCCGAAGAAGAGGAAGAAAAAGAAGCTTCAAATGAAGGACAGGAGCTGGAAGGATTGAAAAGTCCTGAAAGTGTAGTTGACCTCCTCCATGTGGATGCCATCGAATTCGAGTTCGGATACGGGTTAATCCCTATTGCTGATAAGAATCAAGGTGGGGATTTATTGGACCGCGTCATTATGATCCGCAGACAATGCGCGATTGAACTTGGCATTGTGGTGCCTGTCATACGAATCCGTGACAATATTCAACTCTTTCCAAATCAATATGTCATTAAGATAAAAGGTAACCGAGTGGCTTCAGGTGAGATTATGCTTGATCACTACTTGGCAATGAGTCCTGGAGTTGATGACGAAAGCATCGAAGGCATTGCGACGGTAGAACCGGCATTCGGGATGCCAGCATTATGGGTCAATGAAGAAATGAAAGAAGAAGCGGAAATGGCAGGATATGCAATTGTCGATCCACCTTCTGTTGTCTCGACCCATCTAACGGAAGTTATCAAGAAACATGCCCACGAACTTATTGGCAGACAGGAAGTAAAAACCTTGGTTGAGAACATAAGAGAAAACTCTCCTGCCGTCATTGAGGAATTGATTCCAAACTTAATGGCAATAGGGGAAGTGCAAAAGGTTCTCATGAAGCTGCTGAAGGAAAAAGTGTCGATCCGAAATTTACTCGTTATTTTGGAAACGTTGGCAGACTACTCACCTCAAACGAAAGATACAGATGTATTGACGGAGTATGTGAGACAAGCTTTATCCAGACAAATCACTTTGCAATATACGAATCCTAATGAGGCATTACAGGTTATTACGGCAGGTGCAAGTCTCGAGAAAAAATTTGCAGAGTCTGTGCATCGTACTGAACAAGGGAGCTACGTATCGATTGACCCAGAAGCTTCACAAACCATTTTTCAAAAGATTTCGGAACAAGTCACTCAGCTTCAACAATCCGGTGTGCAGCCTATATTGCTGACATCGCCTGCAACCCGCATGTATATGCGCCAATTCGTCGAACAATTTGCACCAGATCTTCCTGTCCTTTCGTATAATGAATTGGAACCGGAAGTAGAGATCCAAAGTGTTGGAGTCGTTAATATCTCAGGAGGGGTGGGTAGTTTCTCATGAGGCTGAAAACGTATGTTGTCAATAATATGACCGAGGCCATACCCAAGATCAAAAGAGACTTGGGTCCTGACGCTCTTATTTTAAATACAAAGCAAATTAAAACAGGCGGTTACTTAGGTTTTTTCAAGAAAGCCAAACTTGAAGTAATTGCTGCAGTTGAACCAGCACCAAGTGAATCAAAGCGAGTCGTATCAATCAAGCCTGAGATTCAAGCTTCTGAAAAGGAAGTGGACGAGGATTCTGAGTTAAATAAATCAGTAAGTCCGATTGATAAGAATGAGGGAAATCTGGATGAGCTGATGAGTGAACTGAAAAGCCTGAAGCAGTTCATGTTCCAAGTGATTGATGAAGACCGTTTGCCAGAGACGTTAAAAGCACTAAATAAAAAATTTAATGCACAAGGAATTACCGCAGAAGTTCAATCGGAGATAATGGCTAAGTTGATGCTGATTTTAGAACAGCATCCTAATACCTCTGAAGATAAGATTAAAGCTTTGGCTAAAAGAGAAATAATCAAGTTGATCAATGCCCATAAAAAAAGACCGAGCAGAAGAAAAGCAGATATCATTTGTTTTATTGGTCCAACCGGAGTAGGAAAGACCACAACCATTGCTAAAATAGCGGCAGATTATTTGCTGAGTGAAGATAAAAAAGTGGGACTGATTACGTCAGACACCTACCGGATTGCAGCAGTGGAGCAATTAAAAACGTATGCAGGCATTTTGAATATCCCAATCAGAGTAGTGGAATCTTCAGTCGACCTAAGTACGGCTATAGATGATTTAAGCGGCTGCGATATCATTCTAATGGATACGGCCGGCAGAAACTATCAACAAAAACAGTATATTGATGATCTAAAGCAGATGCTTCCAGACAAGAAGGAAATACAAATTAATTTAGTGTTGAGCCTGACCTCCAAGTACGAGGATATGAAGAAAATCATTGATAATTTCCAAACAATTGTGATGGACCAGCTGATTTTGACAAAAAAAGATGAAACCAGTTCATCTGGTGCCATTTTGAACTTGATTTATCATTACTCAATCCCAATACGATATATTGCCAATGGCCAAAATGTTCCAGACGATATTCTTACTGTAACCCCTGAATTAATAGCAAACTTCGTATTAGAGGAAGATGAAAATGATTGATCAAGCTAAAAAATTAAGGGAAAAAGTGTTGCAAAAGACACCCCAAAAAGAGCGGAGACAAACCCGAATTATTGCCGTCACCAGCGGAAAAGGTGGTGTCGGAAAATCAAACTTCGCACTGAATTTTGCTTTGAGTCTTGTTCAACAAAACAAGAAAGTCCTAATTTTTGACGTAGACCTGGGATTTGCGAATGTCGATGTATTACTCGGCAGATCCAACAAAGAATCCATCGCTACCATGATTGAAAAGGATTTATCTATTTGGGATATTATCGAAGAAGGCCCGAATGGCTTGTTATTTATCTCAGGAGGATCGGGATTTAATGAGATGTTCAGCCTGGATGAAACGAAAATGAACAAATTTTTCAGTGAGTTAAGCTCGATACAAGGATCTGTGGATTATATTATTCTGGATACTGGTGCGGGATTATCTTATGAAAATTTACGGTGTATTTTAGCGGCTGATGACGTCATTCTAGTCACTACCCCAGAGCCCACTTCGATAACCGATGCTTATTCCATTGTGAAGATGGTTCACGCGAAGGATACAAATGTACATATTAAACTTATCATCAATCAATGTACGAGTGATAAAGAAGGAAAACAAACAGCCGTTAACTTCAAAAAAGTGACCGAGCAATTTTTAAATAAACAAATCGGGACATTGGGGTTTATCCCAAGTGACGTAAATATTCCAAATGCCGTCAAAAAACAAATCCCGTTTTTATTGGCTTTTCCAAACTGTCATGCTTCACAGGCTATGCAAAATGTGACACACGAATTTCTTCAACTTCCTGTTTCTTATAAGCTTGGGATTAAAGGGTTTTTATTGAAAATGCTTTTTAAATAGGCTCTGTTAAAAGATAATGTTGATTTTTGTTCCATGCGGACGCTTTCCGCGGGCGGTCCACTAGCCTCCTCATTCGCTATGCTCACTGCGGGGTCAGTCTGGATACGCTTATCCCGCTGGAGTCGCCGCGTTCCACTACAATCATTAAAGAGAACAGGTATATGACATAGCTTACGATTTTGTGATATGGAGTAAAACAGCGGAGACTCCAACAGGAAAAGCGAAGTGCCGAAATCCACTCGGAAGCTAAGTCCGAGTTAGTTCGGTGCAAGCCTGTGGAAAGCGCAGCTGTTTTGCGGAATATCAACAGCAACATTTAAAATAGCCTTTAAATAAAAGCTTAAAGCACACTTATAAGTGGTGGTGAAACTCATGTTGAACAATAAATTGTCTAAAGAAGAACTGGCCTATTGGGGAAATTGGCAAAAACAGCGTGATCCACAAGCGGGTGAATATTTAGTCGAGCGCTATCTACCGTTGGTTGATTACATCGTTCAACGATTTATGATCAGTTTGCCTAAAACAGTCGATAAGGACGACATTCGTAGTTTCGCATATGAGGGACTGCTTGATGCATTTGATAAATTCAAAATGGATAGAGATATGAAGTTTGAAACATATGCGTCATGGCGAATCAAAGGAGCGGTCATTGATGGACTGAGGCATAGCGATTGGTTACCACGTTCCGTAAGGGATAAAGTGAAGAAAATCGAAAATGCCTACGCAATTCTCGAGCAACAGAAAAATGATTCTGTTACAGATGAGGAAGTCAGTGATTATTTAGGGATTACAAAAGCGGAACTGAACAAAACGGTTTCAGAAGCGGCACTGTCTACCATGATATCAATTGACGAGACTGTCTACGATGAAGATAATCAGGTCGGAAAATATTCAATGATTGAAAACGATCAAGCGGAATCGCCAGAACGCCATTTAACAGCACAGATGATTAAAGAATCATTGTCACATGCGATTGGACGTTTGCCAGAAAAAGAAAAGCTCGTCATCTCACTCTGCTATTTCGAGGAACTGAAATTAACGGAAATTGCGGAAGTGCTCAGTGTAAGTGTATCTCGAGTTTCCCAAATGCACTCTAAAGCAATACTTCGTTTAAGGTCAGCGACATTGGCAATACACGAAAACTATTGATTTTAAAAAGGATAGAAGGATAAGGTGATACCCTTGGACTGGTTTCTGATCGCAATGATTATTTTAGTAATATTGGTGAATATCAGGTCATTTCTTGTATTAGCCGAATTGAAACGAAAAAGGGCTCAAATGAAAGAAGATATAGAAGCCATTCACGGAAGCATGGAAGAATTCGTGACGAGTGTGGAAAAAGAAAATGATGAACTTTATGAGAAACTGGTCGACTATATTCGAGTGAAAGATAGTAAACTCGATGAGAGAATCCGAATGTTGGAAGAAAAACTCAACACCGTAATGACGGATAGCTCCACTAAGACGTTTCCACTGGAGGAGCAAGACGATGTAAAGCAGGTGTACACCGAGGCGTCTGCAGTCAATAATCAGGAAAATGATAAAATATTGAAATTGTATAAACAAGGTTTTTCTGAAAAGCAAATTGCCAAAGTATTGCAGAATGATCTGGGAGAAGTGGAGCTTGTCCTGAATATGTTCAAGAAAAAGCAAAGTTATCAAAAGTAGAATGAGGTGTTTCATTTGCGTATTGGAATGCAAACGAACTTTTCAAACGACAGGATTTCAAAAAATGCAGTTGAAAGTAAGACATCCGATTCTTTTGCCAACATGATGAGAAAATCACAGAATAAATTGCACCTGGATTCTTTAAATCAATTAATGTCTCGTGTGGATGTACAAGGGCAGAGGTTGCTGAAGCAAAGAACCCTTGAAAACCTCTTGGATTATAAAAACTTAGTAAAGCAGTTCATTGGGGAATCCTTAAGTTTAGGGTTGCAATTATCCGAAAAACAAAGCTTCAATCAAAGTGGTGGAATGAAAACGCATCAATTAGTGGAAGTGATTGATCAGAAACTCATTGAAGTCCAGGATGAAGTACTAAATGATGAAAATGAAGGTCTTAATACGCTTCGTTTGGTCGGCGAAATCAAAGGGTTGCTCGTTAATTTATATATGTGATAGAAGTTATTATTAACTGGAGGGAAACGAAATGAGCGAGAATCGTCGCGAGTTTTTTCGAGTGGTATTTCATCAATCGATCAATGGAGAAATTTCATTGGATGGAGCAATCTTCTTCATGCCGGTAGAGATTGAAAATGTAAGTGTGAGAGGCTTGAAATTCATCTCATCTATGGATATTCCATTGGAGAGACAAGTAACATGTCGTTTTGAAATTTTAGGTAGTCCTTTTTTATTGGAAGGATCTATTATTCGTAAGTCCATAAGATTGCATGATATCGAATACGGCGTTGGATTTGAAGTGAGCCAAAATACTTCTTCTGAGTTATTTAAGCAATTGAACTATTATCAAATTCATCAGCGTAAAGGAAATCCAATGGAAATGGATTGAATCATTTCCCGGTTATGCTTGAAGACCCGATCAGGAATACAACTGAACGGGTTTTTATATTTGCGGGATGCGGTGTATACTTGTGAAGGAAATACTTATCGTGAAAAAATAGATTGAGACTAACCTTTGTCTATGGAATTAAAATAATGCTTGGAGGAAATAAATTTATGTCAGTTTTACCAAATTGCCCGAAATGCCATTCAGCTTATACTTATGAGGATGGGAATATGCTGGTTTGTCCGGAATGTGCACATGAGTGGACGCTGGAATCAAAGAATGAAAATAGTAATGAAGATAAAGTTGTTAGAGATGCAAATGGAAATGTATTGAATGATGGTGATTCCGTAACCGTCATCAAAGACCTGAAAGTAAAAGGAAGTTCATCAGTCCTGAAAATAGGAACAAAAGTGAAAAGTATCCGTCTGGTTGATGGTGATCATGATATCGATTGCAAAATTGATGGTTTTGGAGCTATGAAGTTGAAATCTGAATTTGTTAAGAAGAACTAAATACAGCTTTGTTAAATGAAAAACCGCTTACTCCATTTAGGGGTAAGCGGTTTCAGCTTGTTGACAAAAGAATATTAATCTATATATAAGCACTCTATCGAAAAAATATTATGGTCGGCTATTTCTTTCGCTTTCCGCGGACGAAACGCGAGCCTGTGGGGTCTAGCTTATTTCGTTTTTCCGCAGGAGTCTTCAGAAATAGCTGACCATCTTACTAATGAAATAATATGAAGAGATATGCAAACAGAAGCGAAATCCGTTGATTGGAGTGGAGGCGGCGGAAAACAACTGCTCCTGCGCTTACTCGTCGCAAAGATTAGGACCAAATTGCCTTTGGTCCCAATCTTTTCAGCGGGAACAGCTCGAGCTGAAGACCCCGCAGGAAGCGAATAGTGAAAATGTAAGTTTGCACTATTCGTTTGCGACGAAGCTAGCGAAGCGATGCAACGTACTTTCATGTTTCGAAGCTAGCAAAGCGATGCAGAAACAGGAGCACTGGTTTTTCTAGTGACGAGGAGACTAAAGCCGTGCCCGCGAAACGCGTCCGCCGCAAAGGAAATCAACATTTTCTTGCATACGCTCTTTTTCATTAGTATACAGTTATATTCACTCATTTTATTTTTTGTCTACAGTCTGAAACCGCTTACTTCATTTACCGGTTTTTCATTATAAAGATTGGATCATCTTCCCTTTTTTCACTGCCTTTGGGTTAAAACCTTCAACACCTGAATCTAACAAGTCAAAGAAGTGCGCCATGGTGAGAATCCTACATTGTTAAGTGGAAAGGTAGAATGGATAGCTCTAGGAAACCCCATTCGCTATTATGAAAGTGGTGGATGAACAAGGAATAGAATATGAGGCGGGTAGTACTAACATGACGGTCAAGAGCGAACAGACTATCATTTCAACCACGTTTCCAATCTCATCTTTCGTTCATGCGGAAAAGCTGCAATTAATCGTGGGGAACGAACAGGTGGAACTGACCAAAAAGAATGATTGATGAAGAGTGAAACCCTAAGTCCATGTTGTTTTGGATTTAGGGTTCTTTTTGATTTTGCAATACTACAGGCTGACATTTCGGTTCATAAATCCGTGCCATAACCCATATAACCATAGAGACAAGGATCGTGAGGGTGATTTGGTTGGCTTCAATTTGGGCGATGGGCACAATATTTACGGCGTTCGGTTTTGGTCTAGGGGGAATCATTGCTTGGGGGATTAGGGGACTCAAGAAGAACACCGATACGGTTCTGTGTTTATGTGCAGGGTTGATTCTCGGGTTACTGAGTTTTGAAGTTGCTCCAGAAGCAATAGAGCTCGGCAATTGGTTTACTTTTAATGGAGGGTTTTTAGCAGGGGTGCTTTTGTTCAACTTTTTGCACGGGTTCTTCAGGTTTCATGTAGTGAGGGAAAAGGGTGGGAAAAAGCGAGTCGCATTTTACACAGGCGTGATGCTGCTGATCGGTATTTCCATACATAACATTCCTATAGGAATAAGTTTAGGTGCTGTTCAGGACACCAGTTTATCTCGTTCCATTCTACAAATAATCCTCCTACATAATATTCCGGAGGGGATGATCGTCTTCACTCCATTACTTGTAGCGGGAGTGAGGAAAAGAACATTATTGATATTTTCAATGCTTGTTTCATTACCAGTGGCGGGTGGTGCGTATGTAGGAAGTAAATTAGGGATGGATTATCCTCTTCTCTGGTCAACTTTTATCAGTCTGTCCATTGGGATGATTTATATGGTAACGGTAAAAGAGATATTAATTGAATCCATTCACGAGGCAACATCCAAACAAGTTTTTATACTGACACTTCTTGGGTTTGGTTTGATTGGTGCATACTTTGCATTAGTTTAATTAATTCACCCCGACTAGTAAGTACAAATAGTGAACCTATCAAATCCCCGCTGACATAAAAAATTCAGCGGGGATGTTTGTGATGGAGAAAGCATTTACCGAGTTAACCTATTGCCACTTTGGAAGAGCAAGAAGATTTACTGAAACAATCAGGGGGAGAGAAATGATTAACATAAGAAGGGAACCACTGATTACGTCTGCTTTCACTGAAAACCAGTTTGCCGTTACCCCCATCACCAACACTGCTAGCAGTTGCTATCATTCCATATAAACTTGAGATTCTTCCCATCATCTCAATGGGTATGGTTCTGTTGAATCTAGCGCACCCGTTAACAACATGACCACTTGAAAATGATGAATTGGACAAATAAAGCACTGATTTACATAACCTTAACATCGGATTAATGTGGGATTAATAATGAATGATTATGATTAAACCGTAACAAACAGTAGCAAACATTAAAAATCCCACACTAATTGGAGGCAATTTTATGAATTACAAATTCAAGAAGAATTGTTACAAGTCTATTCAAGTTTTGATGTTAGGAGCGAGTGTACTAGGATTAGCTGCTTGTGGAGCAAAAGAGGAGGCAGCTCCAGTTGTTAAGGATCCAAGTACGTTAACCCTGAAAGAAATTGAAACAAAGGCAAAAGAAGAGGGGACAATTAATAGTGTTGGTATGCCTGATTCATGGGCTAACTGGGGAGAAACGTGGAATGAAGTGAAGCAAAAATATACACTGGAACACAATGATACAGATTTATCCAGTGCCGAAGAGATTGCCAAAATGGAATCTGAAGGAGAGAATGCAACAGCTGATATCGGCGATGTAGGGATTTCCTTTGGGCCAATCGCGGAACAAAAAGAATTAACGACGCCATATAAAACTTCCTATTGGGACGAGGTACCTGACTGGGCAAAAGATGACAACGGAGATTGGGTTGTTGGCTACCAAGGAACGATTGCATTCTTTACTAATAAAGAATTAGTAGATAACCCGCCAAAATCTTGGGATGACATATTAAAAGGAGATTATAAAGTAACAGTTGGAGATGTTCAGCGTGGTACACAGAACCAAATGGCCGTTCTTGCTGCCGCTATCGCTAACGGCGGTGATGAAACAAATCTCCAACCAGGAATTGACTATTTTGCTAAGCTTGCCAAGCAAGGCCGCCTTAGCTTAACGGATGCCAAGCCTGCTAACATCGAAAAAGGGGAAGTGGAAGTTGCCCTTGTTTGGGATTTCAATGCTCTTGGTTACGCTGAACAAATTAACCGTGATCAATTTGAAGTATCCATTCCAAGTGAAGGTTCAGTCGTAAGCGGCTACGCAACTATTATTAACAAATATGCAAAGCATCCGCATGCGGCGATGGCAACTAGAGAATATATCTTAAGTGATGAAGGACAAATTAACTTAGCTAAAGGATTTGCCCGTCCAATTCGCGATGTAGAACTTCCGAAAGAAGTAGCTGAAAAAATGGTTCCAGAAGCACAGTACAAAAATGCAAAACCAATTGAAGATTACAAAGCTTGGGAAGAAACGGCAAAAAATTTACCGCAGCTTTGGCAAGAAGAGGTGTTAGTCCATGTCAAATAAAGTAATAGCAATTGTTGTTGATGGTATGAGATACGATAAAGCATGTGAGACTCTTGGATTTATTCAACATCTAGTTGAAACAAATCAGGCAGCACTTTACAAAGTAAAGTCGGAACTCCCAAGTCTTTCCCGTCCATTATATGAAGTGTTACTAACGGGTACACCGGCATCAGTGAACGGAATTACGTCAAATCAAGCCGTTCGTTTATCTACTGAGAAAAGTCTCTTTCATCTTACGAAAGAAAACGGCTTAAGAAACGGAACGGCATCTTATTACTGGGTAAGCGAACTTTATAATCGCGCGCCATTCCATTTTATTGAAGATCGTGAGCAAGAGGATGAGTCTAAGCCGATTCAATACGGAAAATTTTACTGGGATGATGACTATCCAGATAGTCATGTGTTAATGGATGCAGAAGCTTTGAGAAGAAAGCATGACCCACACTTTTTATATATTCATCCGCTTGGTGTAGATGTAAAAGGAGAAATTTTCGGTTCGGAATCGAAAGAATATCGTGAACAAATCTTGAAAATGGGAAGCTTGTTGGCACAACTTTTGCCAATTTGGATTAAAGAAGGTTACCACATTTTAATTACATCTGATCATGGCATGAGTGAATATGGCAACCATGGCGGCATAACTGATGGTGAGCGAGATGTACCGCTCTTTATCATTAGTCCAAAAGTTGAGCCTGGCGTTTACAGTGAAGTGGTTCCGCAATTAGCTTTTGCACCGCTCGTTTGTGAACTTTTAAATATTGAGCCATCCAATAAGATGATTTCATATCAATTGCCAGGTCTGAAAGGGAAAATTACCCTTTAAAAAAGATGCACGATTAAACGAAGAATGTAGGTGAATTGGAATTGGTTTAACAAACGTATTGTTAGACCAATTCCCAAATTAATAGAGAACATAGAGGGGCGAGAAGTCTTGCGAAAAATAAAAAAACAAAAAATTTACTTACTAGCTCTTTTACTGCCATTTATTATGTTTGTGATTGCATTTGAAATAGGACCATTAGTAGCAATGATTAAAAATAGTTTTTATGCAGACGATGGAATTCAAGTTACGATTAATCAATATATTACTATATTTAAAAGTAAATTTTACTTACAAGCCATTCAAAATAGCCTTGTCATTTCCTTATTTTCTGCTGTAACTTCTGTGATTATAGCAGTCATTGCAGCCTATTCGTTTACAAAATTCTCACAAAAAATTCAAAATCGCTTACTAATGATTACCAATATGACATCGAACTTTGAGGGAATTCCCCTTTCATTTTCATATATTATTTTACTTGGAAACAATGGGTTGTTTACGTTGCTTTTTTCTAAGATTGGTTGGGATGTGTTTGCGGATTTTAATTTATATTCATGGACAGGCCTCATTCTTGTTTATGTTTATTTTCAAATTCCGCTTGCTGTTATGCTCATCTACCCGTCTTATCAAGGAATTAAGAAACAATGGAAAGAAGCCTCTTCATTATTAGGAGGGTCAACAGGATCATTTTGGCTTCGCATTGGGATTCCAGTTCTTTTACCTAGTATTGTAGGTACATTCAGTATTTTGTTTGCTAATGCGATGGGAGCTTACGCTACAGCCTATGCATTAGTCGGCAGCAACTATAACTTATTGTCATTGCAAATTGCCTCTCTAGTTGCTAGTGACGTTGCCTTAAAGCCGCAGTTAGGTAGTGCGTTGGGAGTTCTTCTAGCGGCGACTATGATAGGGGCGATGTGGTTTAATGGACGAATGATGCGTCGCATTAGGAGGGATTTACGATGAAATATTCATTGACTTTTCATAAAGTGATTGTTGGGTTATTAGTTATCTATTTATTAATTCCTCTTGTAGGAACATTTTTATTCTCGATTGCCGGTAAATGGGATCATACCATTTTACCTGAGAGTTATACCATGCAATGGTATTTTGAATTATTTCAAGATGAACGGTTTTATGATGCTTTTGGACGAACGCTGTTTTTAATTGTCATGTCTGTAGGTCTTAGTGTTGTTATTATGCTTCCGACTATCTTTATCATCACGGTATATTTCAGTAAATGGGAAGGATTACTTCAAGCGGCAGCTATGCTTCCTTATGGAATTCCACCCATTGTTGGAGCTGTTGGATTAATCAAGATATATTCAGATGGACCGATTCAAATTGCCGGAACACCTTGGATTTTAATAGGTGCTTATTTCATAACGATTCTACCATTTATGTATCAAGGTATTCGTAACAGTCTTCGTACGCTTAATGCTGTGCAACTAGTTGATGCAGCTGAACTACTCGGTGCTACAAAATTCCAGGCATTTCGCACGGTGGTGTTTCCAAATATAATATCGGGTATTTTAGTTTCTACCTTATTATCAGTCGCTCTTTTATTTAGTGAGTTTGCTTTTGCCAATTTGCTTGTCGGAGGCCGATTTGAAACTCTTCAAATATATCTTGCCGACAAACTAAATAGCAGTGGTCACTTAACAAGTGCAATTGTTATTACTTATTATTCAATGATTTTGCTTTTAACGGGGACTGTATTAAAACTTACGTTTAAAAACGAAAAAAAACCTGTCGTGTCAAATAAGAAGCGAATTCTTTCATTTCATAAAAATACTACTTTAGAAGGTGAAAAATAATGAGCTATGTAACCATTGATCAAGTGACTAAGGGGTATGAAAATCAAGTCGTATTAAATGACATTTCTTTAATACTAAAAAAAGGAGAATTTGCTACACTTCTTGGGCAAAGCGGATGCGGAAAAAGCACATTATTACGTTCCATTGCGGGGCTTGAAGACGTAGATTTAGGAATAATCTCAATCGATGGAAAAGATATTACTAATTTATCACCGCGTCAGCGTGAAGTCGGTATGGTATTTCAGTCTTATGCGCTTTTCCCGAATATGAGCGTTTTTGATAATATCGCGTATGGCCTTAAAATGAAGAAGGAAAAAAATATTAAATCAAGAGTGAAAAAGATGATTGATATGGTTGATTTGATAGGAAAAGAAGAGTCTTATCCTCATCAGTTATCTGGCGGGCAACAGCAGAGGGTTGCTCTTGCTCGTGCGCTTGTCATGGAGCCGAAAGTATTGCTTTTGGATGAGCCGTTAAGTGCATTGGATGCGAAAATTAGAAAAAGTTTGCAAAAAGAATTAAAGAGAATACAGAAAGAATTAGATATTACAACTATTTTTGTTACTCATGATCAGGAAGAAGCAATGACGATGTCTGATCGAATTTTTGTCATGAATAAAGGACAAGTTGTACAATCCGGTTCTCCATCAGAAATTTATACTTCTCCAGTCAATACATTTGTTGCAAAATTCATCGGAAATTACAATGTTTGTAGTTTGGAAGTTTTCCGTAAACTTATTCGCAGCACAGAAATAAAAGGGGATGAAGTCGCGATTCGTCCTGAAGTTTTACAATTAGTTTCTGTTGGTGACGATAGCGTGGATTTACAAGAGAACTGGGTAATTAAAGGGTTTATTAAAGATGTTTCGATGATAGGGAATGTTTTAAGATATGAAGTAGAAACAGAGGAGTCCGCTTTCCTTGTAGACTATCTTCACCACCGAGGGAATATGTTTGAGCAAGGAGCACACGTTCATATTCTTGTACCGAAGAAAGAATGCATTATTTTTTAAATTATTAATGATCACGGAGGAAGAAATATGTCTGTTTTTCCAGAAGAAAGAAAGAATGAAATTTTAAAAGAACTTAACATAATGGGAAAAGTAAAAGTGATGGAATTAGTTAATCAGTTTGATGTTTCAGAGGAAACGATTCGACGCGATTTGATGATATTAGAGGAAAAAAGACTTTTAAAAAGGGTTTACGGTGGAGCGATTAAAACAGTCTTTGAATTTGAGGAGCCTCCATTTACACAGCGTACAACAGTGAATCAAGAAGCGAAAGTCAAGGTTGGAAAAAAAGCAGTAGAACTCATTTCTAACGGAGATGTGATTGCCATCGATGTAGGGACAACCATGCTTGAATTTTCGCAGTGTATTGAAAATAAAAAAGACATTACGATTTTAACCAATTCTCTTCCTGTGTCGTCTGTGTTAACCGAAAAGCTCAATCAAAATAAGTTTACAGGACAAATTCTATTATTAGGCGGACAAATTGATCCAAAGCATCAATCTATAAGCGGCAGTCTCACAGAACAGATGTTAAATCAATTTAATATTGATAAAGCGTTCATTTCAGCTGGTGGTGTTTCCATTCAAAGTGGGGTTAGTAATTATCATTTACATGAAACATTAGTTTCACGCAAGATGGTCGAGGTATCAAAGCAAGTTATATTGCTAACGGATTACTCTAAAATTGGTGTTGAAACATTTTGTAAAGTTTGTCCTCTAGAAAAAGTCGATGTGATTGTCAGCGAGCAACCATTTCCAGAGGAATGGAGAAATCATTCGAAATTAGAGGAAATCAATTGGAATCTAGCATAGTCAATCTATAAAAGGACATATCGAGATGGAATAGCGAGTTCTCTCTCTTTTTTGATTAGATTTTTATTGATAGTAGGTAAAAAAGCTAGAAAGAGAAAGGAGCTATATAGCCATGAGTTTCATTGCGATAGATTTAGACGGAACATTATTAAACGACAAGAACGAAATTAGTGAAGAAAATATAAAGGCGATTCAATATGCCCAAGATAGAGGTTTTGAAGTAGTTATTTCAACAGGGCGGGCTTATTTTGACGTTCAAACAATTTGTGAAAAAGCTGGGATTTCCCCATTTGTAATCGGGACAAATGGCGCAACTATTCATTCAAAAAGCGGAAAGTGTATTTCATCTGTTACGATAACTAAAGATTGTGTCCAATCTATTCTCCAATGGTTAGATGAACGGAATTATTATTACGAAGTGTTTACTGATAAAGCCATTTATACTCTTAAAAAGGGAAGAGAACATTTCCAGAATGAGATTAATAGTTTGAAAAGCGCAGAGTTGAATACAGATATGAAAGAATTAGTTGAAGTAGCGGAAAGGCAATTTGACCAGTTTGGATATGTTTTAGTTGAAAACTACAATGATATCTTAAAACAGGAGGAAGAATTCTATAACATTTTAGCTTGTTCTTTTGATAAAAAGAAGTTAGAGGATGCATGGAACCAATTCAAAAAGTTTGATGAGTTGATGGTTGTTTCATCTGCGGATCATAACATTGAAATTACAAGTAAAAGTGCTTCAAAAGGAATGGCCCTCGAAAAATTGGCTATTTTGATGAATGGCTCCTTAGAACAGTCTATGGCAATCGGGGATAGCAACAATGATTTATCCATGTTCCAGAAAGTTGGATACAGCGTAGCGATGGGAAATGCGAAAGATGTCATAAAAACTGTTTGTACAACGACAACCCTTAAAAATGACGAGGATGGGGTAGCTTATGCGATTTATCGATATATGGAGAACTTCGTGATTCAAAAATAAGTGTCAATGCCAAAGGAGAGAGCGACAAAATGGCATGGATATATATCATAATGGCAGGGATTTTGGAAATTGTCTGGGTGATCGGTCTTAAATATTCACACGGATTCACCGAAATTATACCTAGTATAGTAACGATAATTATCATAATCTTTAGTTTCTTTTTGCTTTCAAAAGCTTTACACTCAATTCCCTTAGGAACTGGTTACGCCATTTTTACTGGATTGGGAACGGTGGGAACTGTAGTAACTGGGATGCTTTTTTTTGGAGAGACCATTAATCTACTGAAAGTATTTTTTGTGGCTTTAATGATAGTAGGGATAATTGGAATAAAAATTGGTCCAGCACAACCTAAACATTAAAGAAAATGAAATGATTTATATAAGGTTAGGGGATGATTCGATGGCTTGGATTTTTCTTCTTATTGCCGGATTTGCCGAGATTGGTAGTGTTATAAGCTTGAAACTTGCAGACGGATTTAAAAAATTTCTCCCCTCTGTAGCGTGTCTTTTTTTTGGGAGTTTAAGCTTTTATTTTCTTTCTTTGTCATTAACTTCTCTTCCAGTGGGAACTGCCTATGCAATATGGACCGCTATCGGCACTGTTGGAAGTGTTTTAGCAGGAATGATATTCTTTAATGAACCTAGAAGTTTAAGATTAACCCTATTGATTATGTGTATAATTACAGGGGCTGTAGGTATTAAAATGACTTCTGGACATTAATATCAGAGTTTTAAATGGCGATAAGTAGCTACAAAAAAAGGTGCAATCCCTATGGAGGAGAAGAGAGATGAAAACTATTCAAGATTGGATAAAAGAATATCCTTTAATAAACGAGTTAGTTGCTACAAAGGAAGTGTTTTGGTCAAATCCTAAATATGAACCATTTCAAACTGAGGGTAAGAAACTTCCACTTGATGATAAAGATGTAAAAGATGCTGAGGAAAGGTTAAAGCGTTTTGCTCCTTACATTGCTAAAGTTTTTCCTGAAACAAGAAACCTAAACGGAATCATTGAATCTCCGATTGTACCCATACCGGCGATGCATCAACAGTTATCACACACCTATGAGCATCCATTAGAAGGGACATTTTTGTTAAAATGTGACAGCCACCTTCCCATTTCAGGTTCCATTAAAGCACGCGGCGGCATTTACGAAGTGTTGAAACATGCAGAAACGTTGGCGATTCAACATGGTTTATTATCAGTAGAGGATGATTATTCGATCCTTGATAGCGATAAATTTAGAAACTTCTTTTCCGATTACTCCATTGCCGTCGGATCTACAGGCAATTTAGGGTTAAGTATAGGCATAATGAGTGCCAAATTAGGTTTTAAAGTATCGGTCCATATGTCTGCGGATGCAAAGAAATGGAAGAAAGATCTCCTTAAAAGCAAAGGAGTAACGGTGATTGAATATAAGGAAGATTACAGCAAAGCGGTCGAAGAGGGGCGCAAACAGGCTGATAGTGATTCGAATTGCTACTTCATTGATGACGAGAACTCTCGCGATTTGTTTTTAGGATATGCAGTGGCAGCAATTCGACTAAAAAAACAATTAGAAGATTTAAATGTAACTGTAGATGAAAACCATCCACTATTTGTTTACCTTCCATGCGGAGTAGGCGGTGGGCCGGGAGGAGTGGCTTTTGGTTTAAAACTTATGTATCAACATCGAGTACATTGCTTCTTTGCAGAGCCTACACATTCTCCATGTATGTTACTGGGGCTAGTAACAGGTCTGCATGATAAAGTCTCTGTACAAGATTTTGGAATTGACAACATCACATCAGCAGACGGCCTTGCGGTAGGAAGGCCATCAGGATTTGTAGGTCAAACCATCGAGCCTTTATTAAGCGGAAGTTATACGGTAAGCGATAATGAATTATTTAAACTATTAAGCGCATTGGTCGATACAGAAAATATTCACCTGGAGCCTTCCGCATTAGCCGGTGTAATAGGCCCGGTAAAGTTATGGACTGAAAAAGAAGGAAAAGAATACATACAAAATCATAACTTAACAGATAAAATGAAAAATGCTACACATCTCATGTGGGCTACCGGTGGAAGTATGGTTCCTAAAGAAACGATCAACGAATATTATAAAAAAGGAGTAACGTTATCACAAGGAACCCAGCCGAATAGGGATTAGACGGATTCATGATAAATATTGTCCTATGGCCCAATTAAGAAAACAGTGCCATAGAGTAAAGCTCTGTTTACTCTACTCTTGACTTTCTGAATAATATAAATGAACAAAACAAAGGCTACCTGAAAAGTAGCCTTTTAAAAGTAGCTTCTAGCTTGTTGGCATGTGGTGGGAATCGTATATATCTTTTGTACTATAGGGTCTAGTGCAAAAATGTGATTAAAATTACAACATTTGATGAACAGGCAAATGAAGATTTAAGCTTTATACTAGTACTGTGTCTAGGAGCACAGCCGGTTATTGACTAGTGGGGAATTTCTTCATTTTGCCAGTGCCGGTTTTTTGATGCATAATAATAGTAATCTTATATTTCGTTGAGATAAAGGAAGGGATCGTTTTGAAAAAGGTAGACTCTATTTCTATGAGAGAAAAAATAGCGAGTTTTTATCTTTATTCTATTTCTTTTCTTGGTATGATTGCTGTTATCATTTCCCTATATAAAAGTGAAATGCCTTCTGAATTAATAATCCTTTTGCTGTTAGCTGTGTTTATGGGGATTATTGAATATTTTCCTATCCGCATTGGGAGAGGAGGAATCACGCTCAGCCTTACGCTCATTTATCCAATGATTTGGGAGTTTGGGATACATATAACTGTCATTGCTTGTGTGTGTGTAATGGTATTTACCCAGTCCCTTCGCCGTTTACCCATGCAAAGAACACTATTTAATAGTACTCAATTTGCTTTAAGTATCACTCTAGCAGAGTGGTTGTCCAAACAATGTATTTCTTTTTTTATTACGGAGATGAATCTGCCAGTTTTATATGAAGAATTAATAAGCTTGCTTCTATTTACCGTATTATTTTGCTCTATCAACACCCTTTCTTTCGATCTTTTAATGGTGCTTCTTCCTCAGCCATACACGCTAGAACAATGGCACAAGAAAAATATGTTAGTAATTTTTAGTGCAAGTTTTTGTTTGTTTTACGCCTTTCTTATATATATATTAGAACATCGATATCGCGGAGAGATGGATGGAATTAGTGTTCTGTTCTTCTTTTTCCCGCTTGTAGCCATTTGCATCATTAGTTCTTTCTCACGGCAAATACGGATTGAAAAAGAACGATTATATAAACTTTTTTCTATTACGACGGAGTTGAGTCATGGGCTATCTGCCGGAAACTTACATCAGATGAAACAATCACTTAAAGGATTCTTGGGAATACAAGCATATGCTTTATGGGTAAAAGATGAAGGGGACTGGCAGATTCTATTAAAGGATGGAAGAGTACATTCCAATATTTCAAGTTCGTTTGATCTGCATCCGAATTTTGAGGAGATAGCTCAAACCTTTGTTGTTACTGATTGGAAAACGGGTATGGCTCCTGGAGATGAAGTATTTGAAGATGTCATACGCTCCCTCGTCTACTTACCTCTTAAAGTCAATCAAGAGTTGGTTGGAATGTTTGTTGCAGGCAAAAGCAGGGGGGCGAGTTTTATTACCGAAGATATACAGTCTTTAGCTACGTTTGCCAATCATTTGGGTAGCTTGCTTAAAACACGGTCGCTCGTCTCCGAACAGGAAAAGCGAGTTATTTTGGAAGAAAGAAATCGACTAGCCCGTGAAATCCACGATGGAATTGCACAGGTATTAGCTGGGGTCATATTTCAGCTGGAATCAGCTCAGAAGCAATCCGAAGATCAATCAGGAAACATGCAGCAAGTGGTAGACAAAAGCATAAAAAAATTACGGAATAGTTTAAGTGAAGTTCGGTATTCTATCTTTGCTTTAAAGCCATATCCTACCCAAAGGCTAGGGCTAAAACAAGCAATTGCTAATAAAATTGAATCTATAAAACAAGAATATGATCTGGCCATTACTTATCACGAAAGAGGCCGTTCTCGTACACTCAGTTTTTCAAAAGAACGAGTTATTTTTGATACTTTACAGGAAAGCTTGCAGAACATTGTAAAACATGCAAAAGCGGACAATGTTGACATTCTCCTAAGCTATCAACGTGAACATACACTTTTAAAGGTGAAGGACAACGGGGTTGGCTTTTCCCTTTTTGAAGCCATGATTAAAACGAAACATGAGCCTCATTATGGCATTTTGTATATAAATGAACAAGCTGAACAGCTGGGAGCTACCCTTCAGATTGATAGTTCAGTAGGAAAAGGTACAGAAATTACATTGTCAATTCCAAATTCAGAAACAGGGGAGGAGTATCATGATTCAAATATTACTAGTGGATGATCATACTGTCTTGCGTGATGGACTTCGGAGCATATTGGATCTCGAATCCGACATCCGAGTCGTAGGAGAAGCCGTTTCCGGGGAGGAGGTATTGAAGAAAGTTGAGGAGTATAGACCTGATTTTATTTTGATGGACATCAATCTCCCTGGAAAAAATGGCATTGAGGTCACGTCCCTCGTGAAAAGTCAGTATCCGAATTGCCGCGTTCTTATATTGACGATGTTTGAACATGATGAATACTTAATGGAAGCACTTCGGGCGGGTGCAGATGGCTATTTATTGAAGGATTCGTCATCTGAACAAGTGGTAGCAGCAATTCGAAAGGTATCACAAGGGGATTCTGTTATTCATCCTCGTATGACCCAAAAGCTGATAACGTATCATCAAACAAATTCAGAACGTAACGAAAATGTGCTAACAGAGCGTGAAAAAGAAGTACTGTTTGAATTGGTCAAAGGTCTTAGCAATAAAGAAATTGCTGAAGTCCTATTTATCAGTGACAAGACAGTTAAAATTCACATCAATAAGATTTTCAAAAAGCTGAATGTGAAAAGCCGTACACAAGCAGTCATTTATGCCGTTCAAAATCAACTTATTCCTTTTTCTTAAAGAACTATCCTGCGCCTAGACAAGGTGCGGATAGTTCTTTTGTTTTATGTTGGTATAGAACCAAAAGCTGTAGCAAATATACCTTTTGGTTAATTTTCAGAAAAGTGAAAAAGTGAAATAATAGAGATAGATTTGAAGTTTACTAGTTTCATCTATTTATTACTTTATTAGGAAAAGGGGATGGGTTCATGAAAAAAAGAAAAATGATGGCATGGAAAGTCATGACCACAGCAGCGATGACTTCCTTATTATTTTCATCACTTACCATTTCTGCAGAAGGTGATGTTACGCCAGCTAAGTCGCAAATGGCTGAAGAAATTGTGGAACAAGGAAGAAATTTATTTTTTGATAATGACAAGTTAGAGCCTGGAAGTAATGATTTATATAATAAAGACATTAAAAAAGAAGGTTCGAATAAAGCCTTTAATCCAAATGATATTGTTCGTCTAATTGTAGAAGTAGAACAACCAACAGATGTGGACAATACAGACAACACATCTAAAAATAAAAAAATATTAATGAAGCAAAAGCAAGACAAAGTAATCGACCAAATCGCTAACACGAAATCTTCAAAATCAAATTCACCGACTAAAGTAAAACACCGTTATTATAAAGGGTTTAACGGATTCAGTGTAGAAACAGAGTTCCAAAATATAAAAGATATCCAGTCTATTCCAGGGGTTAGAAATGTCCACGTTGCTAGAATTTTCCAGGAAAATATGGCAGCAAGTAAAGAATTGGTACAAGCTCAAAAAGTATGGGAACAATATGGTTATAAAGGTGAAGGATTAGTAGTAGCGGTCGTAGATTCCGGGATTGATTATACGCACAAAGATATGAATCTATCTGACACAGCCAAAGCGAAAGAAAAATGGACTCAAGATAAAATTAATCAAAAATTTACTGAGACAGACGTAAACGAAATTTGGTATTCCGAAAAAGTTCCAACAGGATATGATTGGGCAGACAATGATACCAATGTCATTCCAGGAACAAAAGGTAGTCCGCATGGTACACACGTGGCTGGTACAATTGGAGCAAATGGCGACGAAACGAAGGGTGCTGTCGCTGGAGTTGCACCAGGTGTTCAACTATTAGCTGAGAAGGTGTTTTCTGATAATGGCGGTGGTGCCTATGAGGATGATATTATCGCAGGAATTGAGCATGCAGTCACAATGAGTGCAGATGTAATCAACATGAGTTTAGGTGTTGATGCAGGCTATGTAGATGAAGATTTTGATCCGATCCAAAAATCAATCCGAGTTGCGACAGAACAAGGCACCCTTGTTGTAGTGGCAGCTGGTAATACAGCCTATAGTACAAAGAATAATATTATTCTCTCTTCATTAAGACCATATGCGGAAAATCCGGATATTGGAACAGTTGGTGCGCCGGGTGTCAGTCCATATGCGTTATCGGTTGCTTCCTATGAAAATACTAAACTTCATTTAAATGCCTTAGCAGATCCAAGTGGTTTTTCAGTGCCGTTCAAAGATCAAACGCAATTTCCAGCATCGTATAATTTTAAAGTCTCTAAGGTTCTTTCACCAGATGTACCTTATGATTTGGTATATGTTGGGGAAGGAAAGAATGCATCAGATTATCCTAAAGGCAAAACTGACTACATTGCAGTAGTTAAACTATTAAATCCATATAGTACTGTTTCAACCATTCAGTGGGAAGCTAAGAGAGGGGGAGCAAAAGCGATTATTATGATACCACCTACTGTTTTGCCAGATTATCCCACTCTACCAGTAACGCCAACTGCAGCACCAACGGCGTCAACAAGTAAAGCTGTAGGTGAAGCATTACTGAGTAAAATGAATAGTCTGCCAAGTGGTCAATATTTAAGCATGAAATTTGCAGGCGATACTTGGGTAGAGAATCCAGCGAAAGACACAATGTCCCATTTTTCATCTATTGGTTCACCTAGTACATTAGATTTTAAACCAGAAATTTCTGCTCCTGGTGGAAATATTTATTCAACTATACCAGGAAATGAATATGAAGTGATGAGCGGTACATCGATGGCAACTCCTCATGTTGCAGGCGGCTCAGCATTGTTATTGCAGGCCCTTTATCAAAAAGGATTAACTCATTCAGAAGATACAGTTTTAAAAGCAAAACTTGCTTTAATGAATACAGCTAATATTGCCATGGATCCAAGGACAAATGGAGAAGTTCCATATTCACCACGTGTACAAGGATCTGGGATAATGAAAATTCAAAGTGCCATTAATACACCAGTCATTGTGACAAGTAGTAACACGCCTTTAGAGCAAGCTGGAGCAGTTGCATTAAAGGAAATCGGTCAAAATACAAGCTTTAAATTAAACATGGAAGCATTCGACACTCCTAAGGGTAAAAAGAGTAGTGATGATATTGAATACAATGTTTATGTAGATCTATTGAAAGATAAGACTGAAATGAAGGAATTCGATTTAGATAGTGATGGGCAATTGGATTCAAAAGAGTATTTAACATTAACGAGTGAACGAATTAATGGTGCGACTGTCACTGTAAATAATAAAAAAGTAACAGATAAAACTGGAGCATTAGTTAAAATTAAACCAGGTCAAACAAAAAAGCTAACTGTTAGTGTGAATTTACCAGATTCCTTAAAGAAAAATAGTTTTGTAGAAGGATTTGTTCGTCTAGTACCAGTAGCCAAAGACCAAGAAAAGGCAGTACCGTTAACGGTTCCATATATGGGCTTCTATGGAGAGTGGGATGAACCAGGAAATATCGATGCTCCTGCATGGGAGAAAGATGCATTTGTGGGATATACGGCACTTTGGGATGAAAGTGCAGAAAGATATCCATTAGGATATAACCCGTATTCTGATACATTCTCTCTTAACCATATTGCCTTCTCACCAAACTATATTAATGATGGAATCTTTCCGTCATTCCAAGCATTACGTAATTTAGAAAAAGTTGAAATGTATGTTGAAGATCAATCTGGAAATCTCATTAAAAAATTAGGTGATTTTAGTGAATACACTGGAACACCATGGAAATTCAGAAAAAATATTATGTCATACGGGGATATAATGTATGGCGGATATAAATGGGATATGAAGGACACTTTCGGTCAATTTGTACCAGACGGTATATACCAATATGTAATCAAATCAACATTAGAATATGAAAACGCAAAACCACAGATTGTTAAAATGCCAATGACGGTAGATTCCATCGCTCCGACCGTTTCAAATATTCAAGTAACACCAAAGAACGGAAAATATGAAGTTTCCTTTGATGCGCAAGATAATGCCACTGACTTTAATTCGGCACTTCTTTGGGTTAATGGTAATTTTTATTCACCAGCAGTTGGAGTAAAATCTATACTCTCAAATACAGAACCACAAAGTATTGTTATTTTAGCCATTGATTATGCAGGAAATCAATCTTACAAAGTATGGGGAGATCCGAGCTATATTAATCCAAATATGGCCGTTCAAACGATCAGTATCACTCCAACTGCAGATATTAACAAAAGCAAACCTGCAAAAATTAATGCCTGGGCTTTTGCCAGAGTAGACTGGACAATTAATGTTAAAGATGCAAGTGGAAAGATAGTCGATTCGTTTAAAGTAGAAAATGAACATTCACTGAAAACACAATGGATACCTAATACGGACCTTCAAAATGGAACGTATTCTATATCAGTTGATGTCGTGACAAAAGACGGTTTTAAAGTAACGACAAAGCCTAAACAAGTAACGGTTCTCCAACAATAAATCGATTGCGACCCAAGTGAGAATGATTCACTTGGGGTTTTTCACGCCCGGTGCATGATGCCATTTTTATCCGCAAAAGATGAATGATTAAATTAAAAGTCGTGGAGTAGTGCTTTTGTTTTATACTGGTATAGAACCAATARCAGCAACATTTACATCCTATGTTTAATTTTCGGAAAAGTAGAAATATGRGATGATRAAAGACAGAATCGAGTTAACTAGTTTCRTGGATTCTTCTWTAAAAKACTTGKTTGTAAAAAATATAAGKTAAGAGAGAAAACAATTACAWAAGGACAAGGGGATGCGGTATGAAGAAGAAAAATATCAATAAGATTCTTACAGGAACGCTAGCTGTTGGCATGTTATTATCTCAAGGTGCTCCATATAACGTATTGGCGAAAAGCCCGTTTGAGCTRAAATCGGTTGATCATGCGGAAGAAATTCTAAAGAACCTGACTRCRGAACAAAGAAAGGCATTAGAGCAATTAGAAACAAATACAACCTTTACCATTTCACCGGATATTGATGCGAATAGCCCTGAATTAGTCAAAGTCATCGTCGAATTTGAACAGGCGCCGGCGAAAATTGAAGTGATGAAACAAGCAGCGAAAGGAAAAAAACTATCTTCTTCTGCTGCAAATGAAAAAGTGGAACAATCACACAAAGCATTTAAAGAGCATGTGCAATCATTGAAATCACAGAAAAACGTGACTAATTACAAAGTGGAAGATGTAAACATCACAAGAGAATATAAAAAGGCCATCAACGGTGTATCGATGACACTGCCTGGTGTGGCAGTTAAGGATTTACTGCAATCCGGTGTAGTTAAACATGTCTTTAAAGATTACGAGGTAAAAGTGGATCCGCCGGTAGAAACGAAAGAAGCCATTGATCCTAAAATGGCAGATAGTATTCCACAAATTGGTGTGGACAAGCTGCATGCCGAGAATATTAAGGGTAAAGGCATTAAAGTCGGTGTGCTGGATACAGGGATTGACTACAATCATCCAGACTTAAAAGATGTTTATAAGGGCGGATATGATTTTGTAGACGATGATGCAGATCCGATGGAAACGACCTACGAGGATTGGATTAATGCTGGCAAGCCAACATATCCTGGTCGTGTGTATTACACGAGCCATGGAACACATGTCGCGGGGACGATTGCAGCCCAACAGAAAAACGGTGTGGATTATGCTGTGAAAGGGGTAGCACCGGAAGTAGATTTATATGCTTATCGAGTATTGGGAGTTTGGGGTGGAGGAGATACAGCGGGAATCCTTGCTGGAATCGATCAAGCGATTACAGATGGCATGGACGTCATCAATATGTCGCTCGGCGCCGCGACGAACAATCCTTTATACGCCACTTCTGTCGCAGTAAATAATGCCATGCTTTCAGGTGTGGTGACCGTCGTTGCTGCAGGTAACGCCGGACCGAACGAAAAAACGCTTGGTTCTCCAGGTGCAGCGGCTCTCGGTATTTCAGTAGGGGCAAGCGATGTTTCCATGACCATTCCTACATTTAGTGGAAGCGCTTCCGCCGAGAAATTTGAAAATATGCAGCTACTAGGTAAAGACTTTTCTGACCAATTAGAAGATTTACAAGGAAAATCCTTACCAATTGTATTTGCGGGACTTGGTAAAGCAACTGATTTTGCCGGGAAAGATGTCAGCGGGAAAATTGCGTTGATTCAGCGCGGGGAAATTGCGTTTGATGAAAAAATCAAAAACGCCAAAAACGCTGGGGCTAAATCAGTGATTGTGTATAACAATGTCGACGGGCAAATACCTGCCTACTTGGGCGAGGTTGTCGGGTTAATCCCTTCTTTCCGCTTGTCAAAAGCAGATGGTGAGCGGTTAAAAGAGCTGGGCGATGGTACTTTCACATTTGAAACGTTAAGTAATACAAAAACAGAAGGCGATCATTTAGCAGATTTCAGTTCACGCGGGCCGGTAGAAGGAAATTATGATATCAAGCCGGATGTAGTCGCTCCAGGTGTGTCCATATTCTCCACGACACCGGAATTCATCAATGATCCACAGGACGGTATGAATTACGAGAATGCTTACGTACGTATGTCGGGGACATCGATGGCCTCTCCACACGTGGCAGGTGCAGCCGCATTGATTTTACAGGAGCATCCGGAATACACGCCTTTCGATGTGAAATCGGCACTCATGAATACTTCGGATGATTTACAAGGGGATAATTCTGTATACGAAGTGGGCGCAGGACGAATCGATGCCTATCAAGCGGTTCATACAGATACCTCCATCAAAGTGTGGGATAAGACACAAAATATCGAAAATGGAAACGTCGTAGAAATTGATGAACAAACGGGCTCCATTGTATTCGGCAAACATTATAAAAAAGATGATCAACCAATTGAAGCAAGTAAAAAGGTGACGGTTCAAAACAACAGCCAGGAGGAAAAATCTTTTACACTAGAAGTGGAATATCACGGTGAGCGTAAAGGGATTCAAGGTGCTGTGAATAACGGCGTTACAGTGGATGTGCCTTCATCGATTACAGTGGAAGGCGGTCAAGTACAAGAGCTTCATCCCGAAATAACGATACCAACAAGCGCTGCGAACGGTAGATATGAAGGATACATTCATGTGACCAATACCAACAATCCAGACGAAACCTATCAAATTCCATTTGCTGTCATGGTGACAGAAAAGGGAATTGCTTATCTCAAAACGACTAGACCATCCGTGACAAATATGAATCCTTTCTGGGAATATCATGACTCCCTCATTCATGGCATCATGAAGTTGAATAGCCCAATGAAAACCATGGATGTGCTTGTAAAAGACAGTGAAACAGGAAAAGCTGTAGGGTTCATAGGAACAGTGAATGTGAGTAAATTACTATTAGACGTAGAAACTTTTCTTGTGGGTGCGTTCGGCGGTTCGGTCTATCCATTTACCAATGATCCTTCCAAGCCGATCAGTGATTATGCTGTGAAGCTTCCAGCAGGCGATTATATACTGGAAACAATTGCACACGATGAGGAAGGTCAATCATATGTTATAAACAATCCGCTTATCGTAGACAATACAGTACCAGAAGTGAACATGAATATAAAACCGGGTGTAATCGAAGTCAATGATTCTATGTTTACAGTAGAAGATGGTCAAAGAGCAGTGTGGCTGCATGGAACAGCTAAGGATGCGACAGTGAATCTATTACAATCTAAAGGGTTGGACTTCGATCAGTCGACAAACCAAATGGCTTACTATGCAAACTCTAATGCAATGAGCGGGTACTTACCGATTCAAGCAAATGGAGATGTGAAAATCGGAATTGAAGCGAGTGATATTGCAACAAAACCTTTAACTTTGAGATTGAGAACGTGGGATATTGCAACGGTAGATAATTTCCAAGTATATACCTTCTTGAAAGAAGGGACGGAATATACGACTTCCAGTTTTGATAAGACCGAGTTAAAAGTCGACGATAACGTTACGATGACACTCAGCCTTAATAATGTGAAACAGCTTGTATCCGGAGAGTATAATATAGATTTCAACAAAGAATTATTCAAGTTTGCGAATGTGAAGCTAAACAATTCAGTAAAAGAGTATGCACAGGAAAAAGGCTTACAGGTATCACTCCATGAGCCTGTCGTGACGGAAGGTTTATACACCACTAATAGTTTGAAAATCGGTGCTTCCATTACTGGAAATGCATTCAGCGGACTGGATGGGGATATGCCATTCCTCGATGTAACGTTAAAATTAGTGAATGATGAATACTACAATTCTTTACAAGGATTTATGGTACAGAAGGCGTCTTATAAGAAATCGGGACAAACAGTAGACACTGCCATTCCTTATTACTACAGTGAAAACTTTACGATAATTTCTAAACATACACAGTTGCAGGGATCCATCACGCCGGAAGCATTTATGAAATCTGGAGGACCAGGTCAAGGAGAAAGTTTGAAAAAGTGGGATTATTCAAAAATAGGTGCACAAGTATATGCTCTCTCCAGAAGCGGTGAAAAGTATCCAGGAACAATTAATAAGAATGGATCTTACGTTATCAATGATATCCCGGCTAGCGATCAAGAATATTCAGTTGTTTTCGATATTCCGGGGCATCTCAAAGTAATTAAGAAGTTCATTCCTGGATATAATGAAAAAGGTGAGCTACGTGGACAATTTATAAGATTTGGCCAGAGAAGTATTGCAGGGGATGTGAATGGCGACAGCCTGATTGATATCCTCGATATCCAAAGTATTGCGGAGGCCTATGGTACGAATGATCCATCAATTGTGCCGCAAGATATCAATCAAGACGGCGTGGTGGACGAAACAGATATTCGTTTCGTCGAGAAAAACTTCTTAACGAAAGGCCCGGATGCACCTGCTAAGAAGCAGCCAAAAGAATCACTTGGCAATGGAAAGAAAGGTCTGGAATACTTCCTGCGTCTTGTAGGTCTTGAGCCGAAACAATAACAAGGGATGTTAATAAAAGGGGAGGAATGCGACAGCATTTCTCCCCTTTTTACTATATGGAGCTAATCGTTTCAGTGTTTTGGTCAAATCCTGCATTTACCGAGTTAACCTATTGCCACTTTGGATGAGCAAGACGATTTACTGAAACAATCAGGAAGAGAGAAATGATTAACATAAGAAGGGAACCACCGATTACGACTGCTTGAACCGAAAACGAGTGTGCTGCTATCCCAAAAATCAGAACAGCCAACAGTTGCAAAGAATGGATGACCATTCCGTATAAACTTGAGATTCTTCCCATCATATCTATCGGAATGTTTTCTTGGATATAGGTCGTGAATCCCGTATTTGCCAACGCAAGTGCAAAACAAAGGATAAAGAAACCGCTGCTGGCCATCAAATAATTCATTGAAAAACTGTAGATGACATACCCGGTGGATACCAAAATGGTCCCACTACACATCAAATGTTTGGCCGACATGAATTTAACGAATAGATTTGTGCAAAATGCCCCTACTAAAAAGCCGATTCCTGCCACACTGACGAGTGAACCATATGCCGCATCCGTTAAATGAAGAACTTCTTTCGCAAAAGCCACTTCTGTTGAATCAAGCGCAGCCGTTAACAACATGGCCACTTGAAAGACCATATACACGACAACAAAAGGGAAAGCCATTTTACTGAACTTCCAAACTAAATGCCAATCCTGTACGATTGTTCCCCAAGTAAAGTTTGTAGATTCAGATGAGTCTATACGGTTTTGTCTCGGAAGCAAATATATCAATCCAGCAGATAATAAAAACGTACCAGTATTCACAAACAACGCCATTTCAAGAGAGCCTAGCATAAATAATATCCCCGCAAGAGCAGGTCCCAAGATGAACGCACCAGAATGAACAAAACTGAGCATGGCGTTGAATTGTTTTCGCTCGTCTTCCGGCAAAAGCAACGTCATATAGGTAAAAGAGGCAGGTCCAAACATTGCGCCTGCCATTTGAATAATCATCACAACCGCATAGATGCCCCATATGGAATCTAGAAAAGGAATGAACAGAATGAGTGATGCCCGCACTACATCAAGGACAATCATCAAATGCTTCGTCGATACACGATCAATCACACTGCCCGACCAAAATCCCATAAGCATAAACGCAAACGGTTTAATCATATACAGTACCGCAACTGCAAATGCGGAACCTGTCGTGTCAAAAATCATTAAGTTGATGGCCAATAAATAAATCCATCCTCCAATATTCGCTATTCCTACGGCACTTAAATAATAAGCGCGGAATTTCCATTTAGATAATTCCATTTCATATCCCTCCGACATGTTTTTTTGGCAAACAAAAAATCCCACCTCCAAGACGATTTGTCTTGGGGACGAGATTGACATGTCGTGGTACCACCCCAGTTTGTCCTAATGTCACCATCAGAACCTTTTCAAGTACGGCATATATTTCATGCTTATACTGTAGCTCTTTAACGGGAGCATCCGTCACACCATCCCCCTAAAGTTCAAGGTTCCCATGTGAGGCTCAGAGACTTGTTTCAATCAGTGAATGCTTACCCTTTTTCAGCTACGGGGCTCTCTGTTCAAGAATCCAGATGATTTACTGTTCTCATCATTGCTTTTAATTTTCGCTATCATAACATAAGGAATCTCTTCTTGGAATCTATATTATCTAATTAATTAAAATAAATAAAAAATATTATTGTAAATAAATAACAGTATATGCCACAATCTATGTAAGTGTATTTTTTTTATGGAGGGTTTTTATGGAATTATTAATCATAAGGCATGGAGAATCAGAGGCTGATTTATTGGAGGTACATGAAGGTAGGGCAGACTTTCCTTTAACAGAACTGGGTGAACAACAAGCTAGTATAATGGCAACATACATAGAACAACATTATAGACCAAACATCATCCTAACTAGTCCTTTAAAAAGGGCTAGAAGGACCGCAACCATTTTACAAGAATCTATTGGCTGTGGATTAATCGTAGAGAATGATTTGATGGAATTTAACAATGGAATCCTGGCAGGACTATCAAGAAATGAAGCTGCAATTAAATATCCCTTACCACAAGGAGGAAGGCCAATTCATATCCCTATTCAAGAAGGTGAATCTGAATTAGAATTCCGTTTCAGGGCAGATAGCATCTTCCATAAAATCTTATTTGAATATCAACATTATGACCGAGTAGCTATTGTCTCTCACGGAGGAATGATTTCGAACATATTAAAAGCATTTCTCAAACAACCGATGAATCAGGAATTTGCTTTTCCGACGGGAGATACAGGAATTCATTTGCTCGAAATCAAGCAGAACACTCGTATCATCAGGTTTCTTAATAAGCAGGAACATCTTCAGCTAATAGAAGACGAAAATTAAGTTCATTGTGACTGGGAGCGGCTTCCTCGTTTAGTCCTCAGTCTTTTCTGAAGTCATACGTATCTTTGCGAACATCAAGTTCCATTCCATTTATGGAGACAATATGTTCATTAATCCACTTGATTTCTCCTACTTCAATTCGGTAAGCCCAATACAGATTTCGTTTGGTATCGTTCTTATTATGATAGATCACTTCGCCTCTGACGGCAGGTGCAACTGTTGAGTGACCGTTACTTACATAAGTCAGGACCGTATAGTCTCCGGTGGGGGAAACTTCCTCAGCAAGCAAATCACCCTTAGGAACCCGATCAATATTGAAGAACAAATGATTTACGATCAGTACTATTCCAAATATAAGGGAACCGAAAAGCAAAATAAAATATCCAGCTACTTTGAAGACTGTCCTATGCTTATTAGACATGGATTCCACTCCCTTTATCTAAAAAACGTATTGGAAAGAAATTGGTTCCGTCGTTAAGAAAATAACTGATAGTTTTATGGTTTGTCTGATTAAATGAGATAAATCACAATAAATAAAATTAGGGGTGAAGTTATTGAATCATGGTGTTTACTGTGAGAGATGCAGGAAAGAAATTAAGTATCGAGATGATCTAGTGACGACAACTTTTTTATTTCAATTAGTACCGTATCATGATGAATGTTATTCAAAAGATATAAAAGGTATGCGGACATTTTTTGTTGGAAATCAACCACTCAACGGGTTGTCCGGTAATATTCAGACGTTAATAGCTTTAATATTAGGAATAGCTGCTTTCTTCTTATTAGATGAAAATGGGAGATTGACTGGTTTGTTGGCTTTTGTCGTTCTTGGATATCGTCTTTATTCTTATTTTAAGTTTGAAAAAAAGTTGGCACCTTAAAACTAATGTGGAAGAGAAGAAAACAATATCTTCTGCCCTGCATTCATAAAAAGTGCGGGGCTTTATATTGTTTTCTAGGCATTTTTACCGCATGTAATAGATAGGTAATTATAGACGGTATTATCTGATAATTCCATGGTAATATAGGAATATCTTATTTAATTGTTGGAGGTAGGAAGTGAAAATAAAACGAAAGATTTTAATTGGAATGACGACATTGGTCATGTTCACTGGGACGAGTTTGATAACTTTGCCCAAGGAGGCATCTGTACAGGCTGCTTCTTCTTATACAAGTTTACAGAACTCAGTGAATACGGTTATGAGAGACAGTAGAATGACCAGTGCTTCATCGAGTGTGACGATTCGTAAAGCAACTACAGGTGAGATTGTCTATCAAAAAGATGCGAATAAAGGCATTACTCCCGCTTCAACTCTAAAATCCCTCACCGCATCTGCCGCTTTGGAAACACTTGGAGAAAACTATCGCTTTTCCACAGATGTTCTTACAAATGGAACGGTTTCAAAAGGAACTTTGTATGGAAATCTGTATCTTCGTGGAAAAGGGGATCCAACTCTACTAAAAAGCGATTTCGATCATTTTGCTTCAATTCTAGCTAATCGTGGAGTAAAGCGACTGTCTGGACACATTATCGGGGACGACAGTTGGTACGATGCTGATCGGCTTTCACCGGGGATTGCAAGAGAAGACGAATCCTATTATTACGCTGCACAAATTTCTGCTTTAAGCCTTTCACCGAATACGGATTATGATGCAGGCTCTGTCATTGTGAGTGCCAAACCTTCCGTGAATGGACGAGCTGCACAAGTTACGTTAACACCTGCTACGGGTGTCGTACGCATTGTTAATTTATCTAAAACAGTTCCTAAAGGGTATAGCAATACGTTGAAAATCAAACGTGAAGTCGGCACGAATAGAGTGGTGATAACAGGAAATGCTCCAATCGGTTCTGCAGGCAGTAAAGAATGGATTGCTGTTTCCAACCCAACTGCGTATGCGATGGATGTTTTCAAGAGATCTTTATCTTCTAAAGGGATATCGTTTGTTTCAACATCTAAAGTGGTACAGGGCACTACACCTAGTACGGCACGCGTTCTTCTTTCCAAAAAATCGATGCCATTAAAAGATTTAATGATTCCATTTTTGAAGTTAAGCAACAATACGCACGCGGAAGTTTTGGCAAAGGAAATGGGTAAAGTTACATATGGAAAAGGCAGCTGGGATGCCGGACTTAGAGTCATGCGAAATTATGCAGCTTCTATCGGCTTAGATGTGAACCAATGGGTATTTGAAGACGCATCTGGAATGTCGCATGCAAATAAAGTACCTTCAAGCCAGATGTCCAAGTTACTGCATCTAGTCAGGTCAGAACCTTGGTATGGAACATTTCGTAAAGGATTGCCAATAGCAGGTAGCCCTGAACGATTTGTTGGCGGAACGTTACGAACGCGAATGAAGACAGCACCTGCTAAAGGAAATGTAATTGCCAAGACGGGCAGTTTAGACGATGTAAGTGCTCTAGCAGGCTATGCTAAAACAAGAAATGGTGAATGGCTGATTTTCACCGTCCAAACTCAAAATACAAAATCTAGCACAGTTCCTGTCATTGATCGCTTGGCAACTGCCATTGCGAACACCAATACATCCCAATAATTTTTGGCTGCATCCTTAAACGGTGCAGCCTTTTATTGTGCTATTTCGTTTAATAAAAAGGAATATGAAAAAATAGATAGAATAATCAAGTAGAGACAAAAATTGGGGGAACAACATGAAATTACGAATTTTACATACCAATGACCTACATAGCACCTTTGACAATTTTTCACGAATGGCCACACTGATTTCAACATATAAAAATGAAAATACCATTGTGCTCGATGGTGGGGATTTTGCGGACTTTAAAAGCATTGAACTGCAGGGCACAAAAGGCATCGCAGCTATTGAGCTGTTAGAAGAAGCGGGATATGACGCCATAACCATAGGAAACAACGAAATGTTCAACGGTGTAGGAACTCTCGAGCATATGGCGAGTCATAGCTCCGTTCCTTTTATCAGCAACAATTTGGTGAAAAAAGATTTGAGTATCATTCAAGGAGTTGTTTCCAGCGTTATTGTAGTGAAAAATGGTTTCCGCATTTTGATTACCGGTTCATCCCCGGATATGGGGGTTTTCAATGAGGGTCTAGGAATCCATGTATATCCTTATAAAGACATGATAGCAAACGAAATCAAACGCAATGAAGGACAGTATGACCTGTGTATTTTACTGAGCCATTTAGGCACGGTAGCCGATGAGGAAGTGGCAGAGGATATTCCGGAAATAGATATCATTCTGTCTGCACATGATCATCAGCTGTACAATGAAGCGAAAATTGCCCATGGCACCATCATGAACAGTGCTGGCAATTACGGTGAATACTTAGGGATTGTAGACATTGAAATAAACAAAAATAAACATGTAGAACTGATTTATTCGGCCACTCTCCCAACAAAAAATGAAGAAAACGATGAACGTATAACGACCATTTTGAAAGAGAATAAAGCAAAGGCCATAACGACATTGAGTCGTCCTCTCTATCATCTTGAACAACCACTTTGGCATGATGTCCTGGATGAAAATCCGCTGACAAATCTCATTGCAGACGGATTGAAAGATATGTTAAAGTGCGAGATTGGATTAATCAACAGTGGCATTGCGAATTCAGGTATTTTTCACGATCTATCCCATAAAAAGTTGATCGAGGTGTGTCCGTCCCCCTTAAACCCAACATCATTTGAAGTGAAAGGCAAAGACATCAAGTTAGCGTTGGAGCAATCACTAGATGCCCAGGTTTGTTTGGCAGATGGCAGAGGACCTGGCTTCAGAGGGAAATTCGTTGGCAGGCTGCACATTTCCGGAGCTGACATAATTCACGATGGCAAAACAATTGAAGGTGTAATGATTGGCAAAAGGCTAATGGAAGATGAGGTTTGGTATTCAGTCGCTAGCTCCGATTATTTACAGCGCGGTTCTGGCTACCCATCACTTGCCCATAACCGAAATGATCAGTATAGCCCGGATGAAATCAAAGATGTTATACGTCAGTATGCAAATCAACCCGACTTTGTAGAGCGGGCAATGATGAATCGATGGAAACAAGTGGCGAGTGTGAATGTGTGAATTTAGTAAACACTTAAGCTCCACGTAGGGCTAAATAAAAAAGCACGAGTTTTCGAAGATCCCTTTAAATTAGAAGAGATTCTGCGAAAGCCGTGCTTTTTCTTACTTCTTGGCTCATGCGGAACGTGCGGCAAGCGCAAATGTACGATAAACAACCGTACCGTTTAACAGAGTCATTTATTCAAATCAGAGGTTAAAACAACCCGACAGCATTTCCTTCTGCATCAATATCCATTTTTAACGCAGCTGGTTGTTTTGGCAATCCTGGCATCGTCATGATATCACCCGTCAGGCAGACTAGGAACCCTGCACCCAGTTTTGGGATGATATCGCGAATGGTAATAACGAAGCCTTCAGGGCGACCAAGAAGGGACGGTTGATCCGAAAGGGAATATTGTGTTTTGGCCATGCAAATAGGCAAAGCATCCCAGCCATATTTCTTCAATTCGACCAGCTTTTTCTTCGCGCTATCCGTTAACTGTACGCCAGCTCCACCGTATACTTGCTGAACAATCACACGCAGTTTTTCTTCGACGGAGTCCATTTCGTCATACAGTAACTTGAAGTCAGTAGGTTTGTCCAGTTCTTGTTTAACGAGCTTCGCCAATTCAAGTCCACCTTTGCCACCTTGCTCCCACACATTTGTCAGGGCAATATTCACGCCTTGTATTTGAGCCCACTCCATAATTTCTTGCATTTCATCTTGTGAATCGGTAATAAAACGGTTCAAAGCAATAACCGGCTCAATGCCAAACTGACGGACGGTATCCACATGCTTCGCCAAATTGGTCATGCCTTGTTTAACTGCATCAGCATTTGGCTGTGTCAGCTCGGTTTTCAAGACGCCACCATGCATTTTCAATGCACGAACCGTTGCGACTATGACAACGGCATCAGGATGGAAGTTACCTTTTCGTGATTTGATGTGCATGAATTTCTCCGCACCTAAATCTGCTCCGAATCCTGCTTCTGTTACGACGATATTAGCAAGTCTTCTTGCTGTGTTGGTTGCCATCAAGGAGTTGCAGCCATGTGCAATATTGGCAAAAGGACCACCGTGAATAATGGCGGGTGTTCCTTCTATGGTTTGGACCAAGTTCGGCTTGAAGGCATCCTTCAAAAGCATCGTCAAGGAGCCTTCTACACCTAACTGACGAACCGTTACGGGTTCTTTATCGTATGTATACGCAATGACCATTTGCGCAAGCTTCTCCTTCAAATCTTCTAAAGAAGTGGCAAGGCAAAGAACGGCCATGATTTCAGAAGCTACAGTGATATCGAAACCATCTTGTCTAGGGATTCCTTGCATAGGACCGCCCAATCCAATGGTAATTTGTCTTAATGCACGGTCATTCATATCGAGCACTCGTTTCCATGCAATTCTTCGTGGGTCGAGATTCAATTCATTTCCTTGATGTAAATGATTATCGATAAACGCGGATAATGCGTTATTGGCAGTCGTGATGGCATGGATATCTCCCGTAAAATGCAGGTTGATATCTTCCATGGGCAATACTTGCGCGAATCCACCACCAGTGGCACCACCTTTTACACCCATCACAGGACCTAAAGACGGTTCACGCAATGCAACAATGACCGATTCATTCAACTGGTTGAACGCGTCAGCCAATCCTACCGTCACAGTTGATTTCCCTTCTCCTGCGGGCGTCGGACTGATGGCAGTAACTAAGACAACTTTTCCATTTTTCGTTGCAGGTGGCAGGGAAGAAACGTCAATTTTGGCTTTGAAATTGCCGTAAAGTTCAAGTGCTTTTCTAGGAATCCCTGCTTTGTCTGCGATTTCCTGGATTGGTAACATGGTTGCATTCGTTGCGATGGATAAGTCTGTAAATGTCATGAATTTCCCAACCTTCCTTGTTCCTTTTATTGAGCCTGATGAGTAAACTTCTTCTCAGTTACCTTTGCTTACGATTTAACAACAAAATCTCGTTGCTCTGCATTTAATTGGCGAAGCTTTTGTATATCTAATCGAATTAACAGTGAAATGGTTAAAGCGACTAAAAAAAGAAACGAGAATACGATTAGCGTTACTTGGTAACTGCCTGTTGTTTCACGAATCCATGATACAACTATCGAGCATATCAATCCAGCTGCAGCCCAAGCTGTTAATACATAGCCGTGGATTGCACCAAGCCAAAAAGGTCTCCTATAGCGGAAAATGCAATTAACCAACCCGATTTTTAGTTTTCATAATCTGCTTCACTTGTAATAATTTTTGTGTGAATGGAAATTCGCAAATTGATTCCCTTAAATCTATATTTGACAATGTTAACTTACAAAATTCATAGATTCAAGTGAATATTATGTTAAAAATCGAACAATTTTAATAATAACATTAAAAACATTCGTCTTTTCAGAATTACATTCGTGTGAAAATAAAATGGTTTTATTGTGATCCTTGGAAAAGAATTTCCGCTAGTAATTGAAGGGTGTGATAAAAGTGAATTGCGGGTATACCTATATCTAAACAAACGTATTGAGGAGGTGTACCTATGTTTGAACCCATGAACAAAGATAAACAAGATGAAAGAATCATGACACATAAGGAAACTGAGAAAAAGAATGTAAAACTTTCCTCAAATGATGTATCGGAAGAAAAAAATGAAAATACGGAGACTGTGGTCACACAACCACGTATCAGTACTGAAGGACTCTAAAGCAAAAGGCGGGCTCTGATGGGGTTCGCTTTTTTGTTGGCATTTCTGTTGTCACCCGAATGAGATTTCACTCGAAACTTTTATGTCTCTTGGTGTATAATGCAACAGTAAGCAAGTGCATAAGCGGTCATTTTAGTAATAGTATGATATAGATACATATACGTGAAAGAGAGTGAAACGATATGGGACGTAAGTGGAATAATATTAAAGAAAAGAAAGCTTCAAAGGATTCAAATACAAGTCGGATTTATGCAAAGTTTGGTCGCGAAATTTATGTGGCAGCTAAACAAGGTGAGCCGGATCCCGAATCAAACCGTGCACTTAAAGTCGTACTTGAGCGTGCGAAAACGTACAGTGTGCCAAAAACTATTATTGATCGTGCGATTGAAAAGGCAAAAGGCGGTTCGGAAGAAAACTACGATGAACTTCGTTATGAAGGTTTTGGTCCAAGCGGATCGATGGTTATCGTTGAAACACTGACGAACAACGTAAACCGTACAGCTTCTGATGTACGCGCGGCATTTGGTAAAAATGGCGGCAACATGGGTGTAAGTGGATCGGTTGCTTACATGTTTGACGCAACGGCTGTTATTGGGATTGAAGGCAAATCAGCAGACGAAGTATTTGAACTTTTAGTAGAAGCGGACGTTGATGTGCGTGACGTATTAGAAGAAGAGGAATCTGTGATTGTATATGCTGAGCCTGATCAGTTCCATGCTGTGCAAGAAGCATTCAAGAACATAGGAATTACTGAATTTACAGTTGCTGAACTGACGATGCTAGCACAAAATGACATCACGCTTGAACAAGATACACAAGCGCAATTCGAGAAAATGATTGATGCGATTGAAGACCTAGAAGACGTTCAACAAGTCTACCATAACGTGGATTTAGGTGAATAAATAATAGAAAGCCGCACCGAGTCCAGGGGAACCTGGCAGTAGGTGCGGCTTTTATTGTGATTTCAAATTAAAATTGGAAAAGGGACATACCCGATTGGGCATGTCCCTTATATAGATAAGATAACATAAAGTCTGAATGATAATTTTTCATCCCGAATATTCGGGGAATAATTTCCTAAGAAAGTGTTCCTTGCTTTCCGTGCCGCGGTCATTTGTCCACTGGGTGTCTTCCTTAAGCAACGTAAACCCTACCTTCTTTTACGTCCTTGCGACCCTATAGTCGCGCCAGTGTGAATAAGTTTAATCAAAAACATCGAGTAGATGCCAGAATTTCAAAACTTAATTGTTACCTTACATGTTAACTTGACTATTATTACACACACAATGGTCTTTGTCAAAGAATATCCTATAAATTGTAAAAGGAATCATCATTTCAGTAAACAAAAAAGCTCATTTACTCCGCTAAATCCCTAGGTCCTTCATCATCCCCTTCATATCATATAAGAATCTTTGAAGGAAAGGGGGACTTTATCATGGATTATTACGGCGGCGGTTACGGTCAATGTGGTGGCTATGGACCATGTGGTGGTCAATACGACCACTGCTCTCGTAGAGGCGGGAGTACTTTTGCAATAATTGTAGTTCTTTTCATTTTACTAATTATCATCGGTGCATCTTTCCACCATAGAAAATGCTAGTAAAATAGGAAATTCTCTCGAAAGTAAGATGGTTATATACACTCGAATTTCCCCTAAAAAATACCGACTGATTTAAGGAGTGCCTAAACAGCACTCTTTTTTAATGAAACTCGAATATTGCTCCACCTTCGCTACTTCTGGGGAAACAGAATGTGGTCTAGGTAGACAGTTTGTGTGTCCAGGTAGACAGATTGAGGTTCCAGGTAGACAGAGCTGCATTCCAGGTTGTATAAAATACAATTCCCATTCATAGTTGCAAAGGGTTGGGGTATTTTCAAATAGCATACCTCCAGGTAGACAGTTTGAGGTTCCAGGTAGACAGATTGACAGTCCAGGTAGACAGAATCGCATTCCAGGTTGTATAAAATACATGGTTCATTGCAGAACAGGATGTATGACTATGATTGAAGCTTATTTACATAAAAACGCCCACTTCATTTCATAGATGAAGTGGGCGTTTTGGGTATTAAATGTTGTTGTTTGCTTTTTTAACTCGACTGTAAAACAGAATCCCGCTGGCTAATAGGATTACACCAAATGTAAAAGTCTTGAGGTCGGCTGTACCTGCATAAATAACCCAAATGGAGTAAAGGGTAGCAAGAACTCCTATAATCCCATCCGTAATTCTACCTCTTCCATTTTTATATGTTTCACCAGTAAAGACCAGCTTCAACTGGAAAGCAGAAGAAATGAAATAAGGAACTAAATATGACAGCGTTGCGACGATAATGATGAAATCAAAAGCGGCTGCTATCGTATTTGATACCGTGGAGAATATGAACACCTGTGCAACTAAATTAGTGATGACCAAAGAAAAGACGGGTATCCCTTTCTTATTCACTTTTGCGAATGAAGGGAGAAATAAACCTTGTTTAGCTGCCTGGTAAGGAATTTCAGCACTCAGCATAACCCAACCAATTGTGGAACCAAATAAACTGACCAGACCGATGGCGGCAAGAATTTTTCCACCGACTGGTCCCAACACAGTTGAAATGGCATCGATAAGTGGTTTATCAGAAGCGATTAGTGCTTCATGGCTTAACATTCCTAAAACTAGCGTGCTGATCCCTACATAAATGGTAAGAGCAATAAGTAGTCCAATCGTCGTTGCACGCTTAACATCGATTGGTTTTTTAGCACGAGATGCAAATACCACGGCAGATTCAACACCAACGAATGCCCAAAGAGTTGCTACTGCTGCACCATTAACTTGCCCCAAAAGACCAATAGATTGTCCAAGCTCATCATATCTCGGCGCTACAAAAGGAAGAATGTTCGCTTTTTGAAATGCAAATAGACCAATTACAATAAATAATATGAATCCAATTACTTTCGTGGCAGTGGCAACAAAATTTATCTTCCCGGCATTTTCTAGACCATTTAGGATGATATAATGCACACCCCATAACAATAATGTACAAACTGTAAAGGTAAGTGCATTCCCCATTTTTAAAGTGAAGTTACCAATGGTAAACAGTTCAGCCTGATTAACTAAAATAGGGAAGAACGTGGACAAATAACCTGCAAAAGTGGTGATGATGGCAACATTACCAGCAACATTACCAATCCAATATCCCCAAGAAGACATAAATCCTGACAACGTGGAAGCGTTACTGCCCGGCTTAAACAATTCCTTTGCATAAATCTGTGGACCACCAGTTAAATTTGGTTTTCTCAATGCAAGATTGCCAAACACGAGTGCAATCATCAACACTCCAAATCCCGTAATCAACCAAGCGGATAATACACCGGCAGGGCTTGCAACTTCACTCAATGTGCGGGGGAGCATAAAAATGCCGGATCCCACCATATTTCCAACTACTAACGCAGTTAAAATCCATAAACCTAGTTTTTTGTTCGTGTTCATAAGCATATGCTCCTTTCGTTCATCTTCTATCTACCCAAAAAATATGATTTGTAAAATAAAAATACATAAAACGCATTCAGAAACGGTGTGCAAAAACCGAATCAGACAAAAAGATAGTTTTCATGGTCAATCACTATGACAGTTCTGCACTTATTCAGTGCCAGTCCCAGCATTAGTAATCAGAGCGATCAGTGCTTCTGCGAAAAATTCTTTCGCTTGAAATCAGCAAGTTCTGTTCTCTGACTTTTTTTCAAGTAACTATTATTTATCGCGATCTCTACCTCATCTTAAGCTGATGAGGGCTATATTTATTCACTGTACTAATATAGATACGTTTAAATGATTAGTCAATTGAAATGATTTACTATAGTAGTGTACGAAAGTTCAGCTTATTGCAAGTTTTTTAGATTTTCCAATTGACATTGACGCAACGTCAAGGAGTACGATGAAATCAAGAGGAGGTGACGAGATGGAATACACAGTTCAAAAATTAGGGAAATTGTCGGGAATCAGTTCACGCACATTGCGATACTATGACGAGATGAATCTTCTCAAGCCGGCGAGAATCAATTCATCAGGATATCGGATATACGGCCAAGCGGAAGTCAATAAGTTACAGCAAATCTTGTTTTATAGAGAACTGGGTTTGAGTCTCGAACACATCAAACAAATCGTGAACAATCCTTCATTTGATGGTGTGAAAGCCTTGAATGATCATCGTTCACAACTCCTCGACAAAAGAAAGCAGCTCGATCTACTGATTGCCAACGTGGAAAAATCGATTTCTTCAACAGAAGGGAGAAGTACCATGACGAACGATGAGAAATTTGAAGGCTTCAAACAAAAAATGGTAGATGATAATGAACAACAATACGGCAAAGAAATTCGTGCGAAATATGGAGATGACACGGTCAATCAATCAAATAGCAAATTAAAAAACATGACGCAGGCACAACATGATGAAGTAACAAAGCTTGCCAATGAAATTGCCATGACTTTAGCGGAAGCTTTCAAGACGGGAGATCCCGCAAGTGAGAAAGCCCAAAAAGCCGCTGAACTGCATAAACAATGGCTTATGTACTATTGGCCAAAGTATAGCAAGGAAGCACATGCAGGACTTGGGCAGATGTATGTGGATGATGAACGCTTTACTGCCTACTATGATAAAGAACAGCCAGGAACGGCTGCATTCTTCAGAGATGCCATTCAAATTTATACCGGTATGAAGTCATAACAAAAGAGCAGATTGAGTCAATTCGACTTCAATCTGCTCTTTCTTTCGTTGAAATAATCAATCAATCAATTGAATATTGTTATCTTTATACCAAACGTGCATTTGAGCGAGATGGGCAAGAAGCTGTGGCCCAGACATCAATTGACCGAACCATGGAACTTTGAATGCAGTTCCTTTCGACTCAACCAATTCATTCAACCGGTCACTGTCAAATAGTTCATGTAGAATCGAATTTTTGTCTATCAGAATGTCTTTCAGCCAGCCTTGGACACGGTCGGTGTAATACGGATTATGGGTTTTAGGATAAGGGCTTTTTTTGCGGTAAAGGACTTCGTCGGGTAACATGCCCTCTAATGCTTTTCGCAAGATACCTTTTTCCCGATTTCCCGCCATTTTTATTTCCCAAGGAATATTCCAGGCATATTCGACAAGCCGGTGATCGGCAAATGGTACGCGTACTTCCAAGCTTGCTCCCATACTCATACGGTCTTTACGATCAAGAAGTGTTGTCATGAACCAAACCATGTTCAGATAAAACATTTCTCGCCGTTTTGCTTCAAGACTTGATTCGCCATCGAGACGAGGAGTTTCGGCAACGCTCTGTTCATAGGCCTGACGTGCGTAATCTTCGAGTTTGAGTTTTTTGCGCCAATCATCTTTTAATAAGGAAACTCGCTCGGTTGTGGAGCGCATCCACGGAAAACCAGTGCCATTTAAATCATTAGCATTGTGAAACCATGGATAACCACCAAAAATTTCATCCGCACACTCTCCAGACAAACCAACTGTGAAATCCTCTTTTATTTCTCTGCAAAACCACAACAAGGAGGAGTCGACATCCGCCATACCAGGTAAATCACGGACATGCACGGCTTCAGTCAGATAATTTATTAGTTGATCTTGCGTAATGATGGAAGAGTGATGCATGGTTCCGAATGTATTGACGACTTTATCAATCCAAGGTCCATCGGCATTCGGCTGAAATTCATTTGCTTTAAAAAACTTGGCATTGTCTTCATAGTCAATGGAATAAGTATGAAGAGGTCCTTTTGCTTCTAGTTTGTAACGATTGGCTGCAATGGCCGTAATGGCACTGGAATCAACCCCACCTGATAAAAAGGAACAGAGTGGAACGTCTGATACAAGTTGACGTTCGACGGCATCCGTTACGAGGAAACGAACTTTTTCTGCCGTTTCATCCACTGAATCTGTGTGATGTTCACTTTTGACGTTCCAGTAGCGCCAAATTCGAAGTCCTTGACGTGAAACGGTTAATGCATGAGCAGGTCGCAATTCCTTCACTCCATGGAATACCCCGGAACCGGGTTTTCGGGATGGCCCCACAGCCAGCACTTCTGCTAATCCTTCGCGAGACAGTTGCGTTTTCATATCTGGGTGGGCAAGAAGAGCTTTAATTTCTGAAGCGAAAAGAAAGCCCCCGCCATGTTCCGTATAAAACAGCGGTTTTACGCCTAAACGATCGCGAGCAATAAACACTTTTTGATCCTTTTCATCCCAAATGGCAAAGGCAAATATGCCATTGAAATATTCCACACACTTTTCTTTCCATTCAATGTAGGAAGTCAGTAGTACTTCTGTATCGGAGTGTCCAGAGAAGGTATAGCCTTTTCGCAGTAATTCCTTCCGAAGATCTTCCGTGTTATATAATTCTCCGTTATAGCAAAGTGTATAGCGGGTATCATGATGTACTTTCGTCATTGGCTGCCTGCCACCTATAGGATCAACAACTGTCAATCGTCGGTGCCCAAATACTGCATGTGATTCTAACCATACATTTTCATCATCGGGTCCGCGTTTGGCCAATGTTTTTGTCATGTTTTCAACTACAGATGCTTGTGTTCGCAAGTCGCGTTCAAAGTGAACCCATCCTGTAATTCCACACATTGATTCTCATCCCTTCTAACTCAAAAACTCTTCTATTTGCATCTTTCTAGCCTATGCAAAAAAAACAATAATGCTCATATGATAGGAAATTATCGATTGATTGGCGAATTACTTATTTAAGTGAAAGAGAAAGGAGAATACAGATGAAGACATTTTTTCAGTACAACTGGGTCGTAAGAGAAGAATGGTACAAATGGTGTGAAGACGTACCTCAGGAGGAATTATTAAAAGTCCAGACAGGTGGAGTGGGGGGGATTTTGCACACATTATTCCATATTATCGATGTGGAGTGGAGCTGGATTCGTGTCTTGCAAGGCAAGCCTGATTTCCAGGAGAGTTTTGACGAGTATCAAAGTCTGGAGCGGGTGAAGGAATTGGATGCACTCTTTCAAAAAGACGTAAGAGAGTTTGTCCATGCATGGGATAACCATATGGAAATGAACGAATTACAAGAAACCAGACAGGATGGAAGCATCGAAATTCTCACATGGGGAGAAGTAATGCGTCACACCATTGCGCACGAAATCCACCATATAGGCCAGTTATCCGTTTGGTCTCGTGAGTTAGGGGAAAAACCGGTATCTGCAAATTTGATTAGAAAAGGACTCACAACTTTAAAACCTTGAGTAGCTCATTTTACTCCGGGTTAGTTTCATGGCTGTTCAAGGTTGGAAGAGGAAATATTCACCTGTTCTTGGATTGAAAGTGTAGTATAAGATCTTTTCATCTTTAATAGCCGCGATAAAATAAAGTTCATTGTTGCCGTGTGTAGGAATTTTTTTTGTGTGTTTCCATCCAAAATCATCAACATTGAATTTCACAGCATTGTCTTTGTTCGGCAGCTCTACGTTTTCTTTTTGTTCAATTAACAATTGAGCATCATGAAATGTATATTGAGGATGTATGACGAAGTAGTAAATCGGTAAACCAATCAATATCCCGTATAGAAATAAAAGTACCCGATACTTGCGTTTTTGTTGAGTAGGCTCTATCAGAAAAACGTGCAAAAAAAACGTTTGAAAAATGACCATGGTTAAAAGTGAAATGTGAATCATGTAGTCTTCCATATAAACATAATCCCTTGCCTTGAATGTATAATAAATTCCTTCAGAAATTGCTAGAAGAAATACGCCGATAGTCAGCTTTTCATTCTTAACCATCGGTTACACCACCCTCATTAAAGCGTATAGATAAATCATACAACAATGTAAAAAATAAACATATATAAAATTGAGGTAATAACATGAAACCTTCCATACTAATCCGCCCATACAAACCGAGTGACTATCCATTCATCAAGCAATTGAACCAGCTGGAAAGATGGAATAATCTCGTAGAAAAAGAAGAAGACACAAAAAAAGCGTGGGATCATTCCAATATTGCATATGTAGCAACAATCAATGAAGTAATAGTTGCCTATGTGAGGGGAATGACCGATCAAGCAATCACACTTTATATTTGTGAAATCCTCGTCAGTGAACAGGTACGCGGTCAGGGAGTTGGGCAACAGTTGCTCAAGTTTGTACATAACCAATACCCAACAACCAGAATGGAAATGTTGGCAAGCTCGACGTCACATACTTATTATGAACAACATGGCTTCAGACCTTTTTATGGATTCCGTAAAACATTACCTGAATGGAATTAACTAACTACAAAGGATGTTTTAAAAGATGAGCAATATAGATAAACGAAATCGTCTGGATGAAGAGGTTTTTAGTTATCGAGTGAGTAAAAATAATTCGGTCTTTATTGACTTTAAGGGGAAAGAGATCAAAATTGTAAAAGGCAAGGAAGCAGAGAGGCTGATTTAAAAAATTCAAGCTGCTGAAACAGATAAAGAAATCCAGTTGACTCTTGCGAAAATTACCGGAAACTTTAAACGTGGCAATGAAAAAAACAGTAAAAAGAAGGCATAGTTACCTAAATTCAAAGTAACTATGCCAAAATGCATCACTTATTAATTTCACTAGTTGCCTGAATAAATGACTGATAGGTTACTGGATCAAAGTGGTTCGGATTTCCTTTAAAGAATTTTTCGAGCATGTATTGTTGTGCACAGATAACGGAGCATTGCTTCGCTTGGATAATTAAATTCAGATAAGCGATAAAATAAGCTATTGATAAATTCCCGCCATTGTTTACGACCATTTTAAACCCTCCATATTGTTAACAACATGAACTCTTCCCACCGATATTTGTACTGCAAACACCCGTTTCAGGTAAATCCAGTTCCACACGTTTTGCCGCATCCTGATCACCTGTTAAGTGGGCAACAATGGAACGGACTTGTTCGTAGCCAGTGGCCATCAAAAATGTTGGCGCACGCCCGTAACTCTTCATGCCCACAAGATAAAAGTTCTTTTCTGGTTGCCGAAGTTCAGCTTCTCCGTGAGGACGAACGGTCCCGCAGCTGTGAATATTCGGGTCAATAAGTGGTGCCAAGGCAGATACACTCTCGATAGCGGAATCAATGTCGAGTCTAATTTCACGCAGGAAACTGAAATCAGGTCGAGAGCCAGTGTTTGCAATGATTTCATCGATATTATCAATTAAGTATCTCTCGTTTTTCATAGTACCATGAATGGTTAACTTGCCATTCTCTTTAGAGATTTCATTTACCAGGAAAGGGGTATGAACGCTAATTTTGCCGCTGTCCACCAGTTGATGAATACGTGAACCTAATTGACCTCTTGCTGGAAGTGCATCCCGGGATTCTCCACCATAAACTTCCTCGACACGATTCTTACGCAGAATCCACACGATTTCCGTTCCTTCCAATTCAGCTAATTCCAAGATTGTATTGATTGCAGAATGACCACCACCGACAACAGCCACACGTTTTTGTTCAAATTTAATACGTTCTGTTTCTTTTATATTTGGAATGCCGTATGTGATATGAGGTGAAAGCAATTCTTCCCCTTTTGTCCACACGTTATCTGCATTCACGGGATTTGGTTGTGCCCAAGTACCAGTGGCATCTATGACTGCTTTTGCTTCAATTCTTTCAGTTGTGCCTTCTTTTTCGATATACAGGATGAAAGACTGTCCCTCTCTGTTGGCATCTTTCATTTTGTCCATTCCCTGTTTACTGATTGCCACTACTTTTGCATTTAATTTGATGAATGGTTTAATTTGAGGCAGATTGGCTAAAGGGATTAAATAGTCTTCCACAAGATCTTTACCAAAAGGTAGTCTCTTCATGACAGGTGCCTTCCAGTGGCTTTCTTCCAATAGCTTCAAAGCCACTTTGTCGATATTATATTGCCAAGGGGAAAATAATCGGACGTGACCCCATTTTAAAATATTATGTCCTACTGTGGGTCCGGCTTCGATTATCAAAAACTGTTCGTTTTTAGCTGCCAGATGCGCGGCTGCAGCCAAACCGACCGGCCCTGCTCCGACGATTACCGTTGGCAAATTCGTTTCCTCGAGTATAGATTCAGGAGAACTACAGCAATTCGTCAAAATGTTAAAACTCATTTTTTCATTGTTCATCGTTAGTCCCTCTTTTCTTTATTTGCATAATGCAAGTATATAGTGAATAAATAAGCAAGATTTCTCTTGCTCATATAATAGGCGTACAGCACACACTTGATTTTGCCATAGCATTGTTCAATAATTTAATAGATCTCAAGACTGTTTCTTGTTCAAATTCATTCATATGTGAAAAAATTTCATCCAAGTAATTATTCATGGAAGTTTCAATGGCAGTAGCCATGAATTTGCCTTGAGTAGTTAAGGATAAATTATAATACCTTTTATCATCAAGGGAAGGGGATTTTGTGACCAGTCCCATTTTGGTTAATGTTTGAATCTGTCTACTGAATGTCGTTACATCAATTGCCAAAAGGTCTGCAATTTGTTGCATGGTTGGTTCATGTTGCTTATCAATTTCGTATAGAATATGACTATGCACAGCTGAAATATCAATGCCACCAATGGCGCAACAATTTTTATTCAAAAGGCCGAAGCGGCGGGTCAATACTTGAAATAACTCACGTTTATTTTCCATGATTCACCTCTTTAATATAGTTATATGTTATTTATTTGCAAAATGCAAATAAAAACTAAAATAAAATTAAATAGATAAAGAAGGTATGAAAATGTCCGTGAAAATTCGTCCCATGCTTGCAACTGACTGGCAAGAGGTAAAAGAGATTTACGAAGAGGGCATCAAATCGAAAAATGCCACTTTTGAAACACAGTCACCAACGTATGAAAAATGGATGGAAACCTCTCATCCCAAGTGTCACTTGGTTGCAGAAGAAAATAATCGCGTGTTGGCTTGGGCGAAGGTGCTATATACTTCGGCACGTCCTGTTTATGCAGGGGTGGGTGAAGTCAGTATCTACGTACATCCAGAATCGAAAGGTAGAGGTGTAGGCAAGCGTTTACTACAGGAACTAATCAAAACATCTGAACAAAAGGGTTTTTGGACATTAAAAGCAGTCATTTTCCCTGAAAATGTAGCGAGCCTCAAACTACATTTGTCCTGCGGTTTTCGGGAAGTCGGATTTCATGAGCGAATGGGTAAGATGGACGGGGTCTGGCGTGATAATACGGTATTGGAAAGACGCAGCACACTTGTAGGTATTGACTAATACCTTTTATTTAAAGGCTTTGTTAAACGCTACTGTTGATTATCGTACATTTACGCTAGCCGCATGTCCGCATGAGCCAACGTATGAAAATCACATACTTGTGGGTATCACGCTTCAAAAGTGCTACTCCTGCGGTTACTCGTCGCAAAATGCAATTTTGTGGCAACGCCTTCGTGACCAACATCCTGTTCGTCCGCGGAAAGGGAGCAAATACCCTCTCTTTTTATGGAAAATCAACAATAAAAGTTAACAGAGCCTATATAAAAAATGAACTGACAAAAACGTGACGCCTGAACTCAGGTGTCACGTTTTCATTTTTAATCATGATTTCATTTTTTCAACCACTCCAAAAATTCCAAACGGTTTCCGAAAGGGTCATTTACATAAAAGCGGTTGGCTCCTGGTAATCTATCATCCGTCAGGACCGATATGCCTTTACTACGAATATGATCTGCCAATTCTTCGAGTTCACTTACTTCGAATGCAGGATGCGCTTTTTTTGCAGGAACAAAAGATTGTTCTACGCCAATATGAATATGAACACTCCCATTTGAAAACCAAACACCGCCATTCTGTTTCAGGCTTTCAGGCTTTTCGACTTCTTCTAAAGAAAGTACGTCCCGATAAAAAGAGCGTGCTGTCTCTTCACTTCCTATTGGAGCAGCCAATTGAATATGGTCGATTTGTTTAATTAACATCACTTTTAGTTTCCAACCTTTCATGCTTGATTAAAGGCAATAAGAAGAGTGCACCGATAAACACTACAGATGCTGCACAAGAAATTGCTAATGCATAACTTTCGGTCTCGGCAGCTAAAACTCCTGCTATAGAGGGACCGAACATTTGTCCCAGTGCATAAATAGTGGTCATGATTGCGATAACTTTCGCACTGCCATGGGGATTTTTGTTACGAGCAAATGCTGTGGCAAGAGTGGTAACCCCCATAAAAGTAGCTCCAAATAAAATAGCACTCACATAAAAGCTTGTAGAAGATTCAGACAGGGCTGGCAAAGCGATACCAATTGACTGGATAATCAATAAAATCATCAGTGACAACATGTAGCCAAATTTACTGCCAAAATAAGCCCATATGACACACGAAGGTATTGCAGCCAAACCGACTAAAACCCAGACACTCGTAGCGTTTCCACTGAAAGCGGGAGTCATTTTAGCGATGGCTACAATAAATGTGCCTGTCACGATATAACCTAATCCTTCTAACCCATACGCTACGAGTAACCAAGGTAGCCATTTTGGTGTTTTGGATGGTGTTGAGACGTCAGCAGCTGAACTAATAGCCGGTTCAGAGTGGTCTTCTTTAACAGTTGAGAAGACTACGATACTTAATACTGCTGCCAAACACGCAAGTCCTATCCAGGCACCTTCATAGTGAAACTTGTTTATTAATAGTGGAACAAGCATGCCTGATACGAAAATTCCTAGACCAACTCCTCCATACATGACACCGACCAGACCGAGTTTACTTTGTTTGGCCAACTGATCCAATATCAAACTGGAAGCAAGCACGAAGACGAATGCACTTGTAATGCCGGACAGGAATCGCCAGACCATCCATGCGGTATGATTATATGTAAGTCCCATGACTAACGTTAATAAAATACTGATGACAATAGAGATACGCAAAAAAATGGCCCTGTTGCGCTTTAAAGGAACGACGCTTGCAATCACGGCACCTACCAAATAACCAGCATAATTACTTGATGCCAAATATCCGGCAAATCGGGTAGAGAAGCCACTTTCATGTTGCATAAAAGGTAGAATTGGCGTGTAGGCAAAGCGGCCGATACTCATGGCAATAAACAGAGCAAAAACGCCTCCGGTAACAAGTAAATAAGGATTTTTAGACAAGGCGAATTCCCCCTCCAGTTTTCTTCTATAATCATACGCCTTTCATTCAAAATTTCAAAAGAAGGTTTGATTTCCGCATTAAAGGAAATAGATAGGGAAAGCGAAAAGAACTTGGAGGAACTATTCATGAATGATCAACACTTGAAACAACTAAAAGACCAACTTACTCAAGATCTGGAAGATGTGAAAAACCGTCTTCATGAAGACCATCATTTAGAAACAACGGAGTTATCCAATTATGATAATCATCCGGCAGATAACGCGACGGATTTAACTGATCAAAATACAGAAATGGCAATTGAACACCATAAAGAAGAGGAAGTCGAACAAATTGAATCAGCTTTGCAGGCTATCGAAAATGGAACATATGGTATTTGCACCGTATGTGGGGAAGATATTCCGTTTGAACGACTGGAAGCATTGCCGACTGCACGTACGTGCATTGAACACGCAAATCATGATTTTGGCACGGATGGTCGACCATCTGAAGAAGACATTCTTGGTTCTTCGACGGAACACCCAATAAAAGATACAGGTGGCGTCCGTGATTACGAAGATAGCTTTGATGATGTTAAGAATTTCGGTACTTCAGATTCACCGCAAGATGCAGTGAAAAGCGATCAAAAAAACTTTTACAAAAAATAAAATGCACGCGAGGATTCCTAGAGAATCCTCGTTTTTATTTTGTTCAATCGCAAACAAATTGGACTCTATTCAAAAGTGGTGATTTTCACATATAATGAGAGAAATGAGAATATTTAAATTATCCTGAAAAGTATCTGTAACTTTTTTTTTGATTAAACGTTTAATTGATTTGGAGGAACATGAATGAGATTAGTCAAACCATCACTTGAGTGGAAACAACAACATGAAAATTTCATGGTRGAGTGGGGTTCCGATCGAATGGTTCCGAGTAGTATGGATTTATCGGGATTTGATACATATGAAAAGTTTTTATTCGCATTGGATTTACGTGCGAAGGGAGAACATCCATGGGTTCCAAGTTCCCATTATTTTTTAATAGACGGTAAAGATAAAATAATCGGCATGGTTGATATTCGTCATGAACTGAACGAATTTTTGCGGAATATCGGAGGACATATCGGATATGGTATTCTTCCAAGTGAACGTAAAAAAGGGTACGCAACCTACTTGTTAAAAGAAGTTTTAACAAAATGTAAAGAGCTACAGATTGATCAAGTTCTAATCACCTGTGATGAAGACAATGTAGGTTCTGCTAAAGTGATTATGAATAACGGAGGAATAGAGGACGATTTATTCATCACGGAAGAAGGCGTGATGAAGAGAAGATTTTGGATTTCTATTAAGTAATAATTGAATTTTTTATGCTAGGTAAAAAGATAGAAAAAGCGAGAAGAAAATATGATTTTTTTTGCAATGAAGAACATAATGCTAATTATTTTAGATGAAACTCTTAAAAATCATTGATATTTGCATTAAAAATGGTAAATATATGTTTTCATTCATGAAATTATCAGTTACAATATATATAATTAAGAGAAAATTCATATTAATTAGATATTTAATTGGAGTAACTATCAATTTGTAACGGTTTTTTTAGATATCCTTCACATATTTGCCCAGTCCAATGTAGAATGGAGCCGAATCATGAATCAAGTGTTAGAGTCTATGGAATCGAAAGTAAATAGCGAAATAATGTATAGTCAGATAATTGAATACTCTGTAGAAACCATCATTATTCATGTTAATCAAGAAGTCCTTTATATTAACCAATCCGGCTCGAATTTTCTAAGAGGTTCAAAAGATGAGTTCATTGGCAAGGATTTCTTAAACATTTTTCAGGACGACATGAAGGACATGATTCGGGAAAAAATTCAAAAAACCATGATTGGAAATGAACCGACTCGCATGATCGAACAAACCATTACGCGTTTTGATGGGACGCTGGTCGATGTCGAGCTATACTGTCATCCAGTACAATTCGGTGACAGAAGAGCCATTCAAACCGTATTGCGGGATATCACAGTTCGAAAAGAAACTGAAAAAATGTTAAATGACCGACAAAAATTGGCTTCAATTGGGCAAATTGCTGCTGGAATCGCTCATGAAGTAAAAAATCCTCTTACATCAGTAAAAGGTTTTCTGCAATTATTGAAAGAACATAATTCACATCCTTATTTATTCACGATGGAAAGCGAACTAGAGAAGGCCATCGACACATTGCAAAATTTACTTCAAGTATCTAGGCCGAACCTTTACGAAGAACAGCTAGTCCAGATCGACATATGTAAAGAGTTGAATTCAATCGTCTTCTTATTTCAGGACAAGCTATACAATATAGAACTTGAAATGGATATAAGGAATTGTAGGAAACATATTTATGGCAAGAAAAATCTATATTTGAAAGCGTTTTTTAATTTGATAAAAAATGCAATCGAATCGATGCCGTCGAAAGGAAAGCTCCGAATAGAGCATTACTTTCAAGATGACCTAGTCCATGTGAAAATCAGTGATACGGGAGTGGGCATTCCGAAAGATAAACTAAATTTGCTTGGAACTCCTTTCTATTCAAGTAAAAGTGATGGCACTGGCTTAGGGTTAACACAAGTATTTACCACAATTAATGATCACGGTGGACAAATGACTGTGAACAGTGTGATTGATCAAGGAACCACATTCCACCTGAAATTACCTCAATATCCGGTTGGTATGTAAAGGAGAATATGATGATCAGATTTGGTATGTTTGGAGAAATCACGACCGTTGAAGGTAAACGTGATGAATTGGTCGGTATATTGTTGGAAGCTGCAGAGGCGATGAACACACTGGAAGAATGTGAGCTTTATATCGTTAGTGTAGATTTGGGTTACTGAAGTTTGGCAAAACGCAGAAGCACATAAAGCTTCTCTATCACTTGATGCAGTAAAAATGTTGATACAAAAAGGCCGCCCTCTTATTAAGGGAATGAATACGATGAATACGTTTTCCCCACTAGGCGGAAAGGGTCTATCATAAAACTCTTGTAATCCTTCCGTTCTAATCAGAGAATGGAATTTTTTTTATTAATTGAAAAAAGCACCAATCCATGAAAGACTGGTGCGAAAAGTTATAACGCTTTTAACATACCGCCGTCAATCACCAGAGATTGACCAGTCAAATATGTATTTAAGGGGGAAGCCAAGAATAATACGATTTTAGCAAATTCCTCTGGCTGTCCATAACGCCCCATAGGAATAAGACTCTCACTGTATTTGACAATGTCTTCTATAGAGACATTCTGGCGACTGGCTGCCAGATGGTCAAGTTCTGCCACACGGTCAGTAGCGATGCGTCCAGGACCAATCGTATTCACTAAAATATTATATTTTGCATATTCACGGGCCAGACTTTTCGTCATTCCGACCATTCCAGAACGGAATGTATTGGAGAGAATCAATCCATCAATCACTTCTTTTGTTGAAGAAGAAGCAATATTGATGATGCGACCAAAATCATTTGATTGCATGTGAGGCAAAACAGCACGAGTCGTACGGATATAACTCAGTAAGTTTTTCTCAAAGGCCGCCATCCAATCTGAGTCTGTTACATCTTTGAATCCTCCAGCTGTTGGTCCACCTGTATTGTTAACTAAAATATCCACACCATTGAATTCTTCTGATACCCATGAGAAAAGAGCATGTAGGTCTTCTACAGAAGACATGTCACATTTCTTGTAATAGACTTTCGGATTATTTGTCAGCTGCTGGATTTCTTTAACAGTGCTATCCAATGTCTCTACATTACGGCTCGATAATAGGACGGTAGCGCCTTCTTTTGCAAATTCCAAAGCCGTTGCTTTTCCCAAACCTTTACTCGATGCGGTCACGAGAACAATTTTATCTTGTAACTGTAAATCCATCTGATCCCTCTTCTCTAATAGAGTTTAATTAACTTCCAGGTTTGCTTCTAATTCGATTTCCACATTTCCTTTTAATGCTCGACTGATCATACATGAGCTTTCGGCTTTCTGCGACAGTTTCCGAGCTAAATCCAAATCCTTTTCGGAACATAAAATAAGATGGGGACGATGAATGATTTTTTTATATGTGATGATTCCATTGGTAATATCCACGATGCCTTCAGACGTCATCGTCAAACTTTCTTTTTCAATATTGCTTCGTTCTAGCATAGCTGCGAGTGTAATAATGTAGCAGGTAGCGGCTGCACCCAATAACATTTCATCGGGATTTGTTCCAATACCTGGTCCATCCATTTCTGGTGGAATCGAAATTTCGGTATGTAAGTTTGCGGTCTGAATGGTGCCTACGTCATTACGGAGACCGGGCCAATTTGCGGTTAAATGAAATGAATGAAGTGCCATGATGAACTTCCTCCTTGAAGTTGTTTTTTTCAGTGTAAAGGAATTTAACAAAAATAGCAGGAAACGAATAGTGCAAATGTAAGTTTGCACTATTCGTTTGCGACGAAGCTAGCGAAGCGATGCAGGAGCACCGGTAAAGCCGTGCCCGCGAAACGCGTCCGACGCAATGGAAATCAACATTTTCTTGCATCTGATCTTTTTCAATAGAATAGTATATTCACTCATATTATTGTTTGTCTGTCTACAGTCTGCGTCTTTCCACATGGAAAGATGTTTTTTCTTTATATAGAAGGAAATCGCAAATTTTACAGAGACTTTATGTGAAAACGTATTTTTAATAAAAAATAGATGATGTTGGATGTTATCCATAAAATATGGACATAAACGTATATATTACAAATATAACGAGGTGTCGAATCCTGTCACGCAATTGAAAACTTCTACACACGGCTTTGCAATTGATCTGCAATGCGGGGGTGGTATGCTTGTTTTCGTTAGTGAAAAGGAGGAAATTCATTTATGAAAAAGCAAATCGTTGCACTAACTACAATTGCAGCACTATCAGTAGGGGCGGCAGCACAAGCATCTGCATCTAGCGTCCATACGGTACAATCAGGAGATACATTGTGGTCTATTTCCCAGGACAACAATGTTAGCGTACAAGATTTACAAGATTGGAACGACTTAGAGTCTACTCTTATATATCCATCAGATGAACTTATAGTAGCAGACAAAGTAAACAAACATGTTGTTGTAAAAGGTGATTCACTTTTCAAAATCGCTAAAAAGCACAACTTAACAGTTAAGGAATTAAAAACTTGGAATAATATTTCTGGTGATTTAATCTTCCCAGGTGATCAGTTAGTATTGGAAGGAACAAAAGTTGCTTCTGCGCATACAACGGCTAAACCTGCTTCTAATAAAGCAAAAGCTCCAGCTCAGTCTCAATCTCAATCAACTGCTAAAGCATCTGCTCCGGCACCAGCTGCCGTACAAACTTCAGCTTCAGTTAAAGAGATGACAGTAACAGCAACAGCATACACTGCTTATTGCTCGGGATGTTCTGGTACTACGGCAACGGGTATTGACTTGCGTGCAAATCCGAACCAAAAAGTTATCGCGGTAGATCCATCTGTCATTCCATTGGGATCACGTGTATGGGTTGAAGGTTATGGTGAAGCAATCGCCGGCGATACTGGTGGTGCAATTAAAGGTCAAACTATTGATTTGTTCATGGCTAAAGAGCAAGACGCAGTAAATTGGGGTCGTAAAACAGTCAAAATTAAAATCTTAGATTAATAGTGTTAGAAAAGGTGAGTCTTGTACTCATCTTTTTTTATGCAATGACATGGGACGATAGGATATCGGACATTTCTTCTGAAAACACACCATTGACGTATGAAAAGAAACTTAGAACGAAAAAAGCCTGGACAGAAAAATGCCCAAGCTTTTTTGGTATTTACAGTGGACAGCTTTTACACGGTTTGCTGGCACCTTCAGTTTGGTAATACAGACAACATGTTTTGCGTGTTGTCCCTTGATGACATGCGTATAAAGAGATGGGATGTTGTTTGACAATCCCGTATTCCTCGGTTGGCAAATCGATTAACCGCTGAAAGGTATCGTGATCACTGAGTACGGTTTTCAAAACCCATTTTACATAGGTAAAGATATTTTCGAACAACACGACACGGGAAATGCCTTTTTCTTTTGCAAGCATTTCAACCATCGGAACCAATAAAGAAGCATATAGATTTTTTGAAATCCACTGAACGGTTGTATGAAGTGGTTCAGTAGTATTGATTGGAAACGAATAAACTGGCAGCCAACTAGAATTTTTGGAATTATCCTCAATGGTAATAAATCGGCATTCGTTTGCCTTAACTACAACCCCATATTTAATACGGGCATAAATCATGAGAGCTGCCATATAACCGATTCGTTTTGCTGTCATCGAAGCGGCATGCCCTCTTGAAGGGCTTCCATATTCACTCATTAAACGTGAATAAAGGTTCTCACGGACTTGTGGATCAAATAATTGATCAAAGGTCAGTGTATACAATGCGTCTTCATCCATATGCCATCGGAAACTGGATGCCAGGTCTTTCGTTATGAGGCTCTTCATTATGCGCTACCTTTTTTCCGTTGGGTCATTAATAAGAAAATGAAATACGGTGCACCTACAGCTGCAGTCCAAACACCTGCGGGCACCTCAATTGGTGCAAATGCAACACGTGCAATCCAGTCTGCAATAAGGACAAGCAATGCGCCAACACCCGCTGAAAATAACACCATCGATTGAAATTTAGGTCCAACGATTCTTCTGGCAATATGGGGAGCAAGCAATCCAACAAATCCGATTCCTCCAGCAAACGCAACTGCTACACCGGTCAATCCGGTACTTATCAGTAACAAAACGACTCGATTTCGTTGAACCTTCGAACCTACCCCCGTTGCAATATCATCGCCAAGTTCCAAAATATTCATTTGTCGACGAAGTAAGAGAGAAATCAATATCAATAAAAGAACCCATGGCATCAACACCGAAACTTGAGACCAATTGGCTCCATAAATACTTCCTGTAGTCCAAATCGTTGCTTGACTGGCTTGATAAATAGGACCCATCAAAATCCAGATGGTTGTCCCTGCTTGCATAAAAGCAGCAACGGCAATCCCGATCAAAAGAAGTCGGAACGGCGCGATGCCGTTTTTCCATGATAGTGCAAAGACAATCAGTGCGGTCAGCGTAGCACCTAAAAAGGCGAACAATGGTAACCACTGAATGCTGACGGTGAGCGCATTATTTTCATCTGAAAATAGAGTTAGAAATAAAACTACAGCGAATGAAGCTCCGGCCGTTACTCCTATTAAATCAGGAGATGCCAGTGGGTTTTTCGTGATGCCCTGCAGGATTGCGCCAGATACTGCCAGTGCCATACCTACAAAAAGGGCCATCATAATACGAGGTAACCTAAAATCTATCAATATGATACGGTCGAACTCTTCCCCGTAACCAAATAAAGCAGCAAGTACTTTGCTCGGAGATAGTGGGAATTCCCCAGACCCCGCAGAAAGCAGCATTACCGTAATAACTGCAGCAAACACAAGGATAGTGGCGATCACAGGATGACGTGTAAAATCTATTCGATTGAAAATTTTCATTTGTTAAATCCCCAGCTTTCTGCGAGCCACAAAAATAAAGAACGGCACACCAATTAGAGCCGTCATGACACCAACTGGTAGTTCCTGAGGCATGAGTACATAGCGACTTCCTATATCCGCCAACAATAGAAGGATGGCTCCCCCTATGGCTGAATAAGGAAGAATCCAGCGATGGTCAAGTCCGACTAAAGAGCGGATTAAATGAGGAATAATAATGCCGACAAAGCCAATAGGCCCAGCGACAGCAACGGCACACCCTGCCAAAACCACAGCACAAGCACCAAAGAAAAATTTAATCCAGATAGTCCGTTGACCAAGCCCGACTGCCACATCGTCTCCAATACTCAATACATTAAGTTCTTTGGCACGCAAGAAAGTTGCTACCAAAGCGATAGCCATATAGGGCAATGCAGTGATTAGCAATTCGATTGGTCGATTTGCCACTGAACCGGCTAGCCAAAATAATACTTGATCAAGTGCAGTCTCATTTAATACCAATAGTCCTTGTGTAAAGGAAGCAAATAAAGCGGTAATGGCGGAACCCGCTAATGTTAATTTAAGCGGTGTCAGTCCCTCACGACCTGCGCTACTCAAAACGAACACGAGAATAAAAGCAAAACTTGCTCCGGCAAAACTTAGCCACATATAGGACTGCAGACTTTGCACGGAGAAAAACACAACGCCCACAACTACAAAGAAACTTGCACCTGCGTTCACACCAAGAATACTCGGTGAGGATAGTGGGTTTCGTGTGATTGATTGCATGATGGCACCAGAAACACCAAGACATGCACCGACGAATGCGGCGATTAATGAACGTGGAAAACGAACATCCTTAATAATAAGATGTTCATTTGAACCATTTGGATTGAAAAAAGAAAGGTATGCATCCCGCCAGGTCGTATCGGTATAGCCATAAACCAGACTGGCGCTCATGAGAAAAAGAATGGCAAACACGCCAATTGCAATTCCCCATCCGCGTTTACTATTTGTATGTATCATAAAAGACCCCTGAAATTTTTATTTAAACCACTGGTTGACAAATAAAATCGTAGCATATAAAGTACTAGTTGTAAATGATTTTCATTCTCAATTGAGTGATAAAAGGAGAAAAAAACATGAAAAAATTAGGTCTTTTATTAATGGCTTTCATGCTAGTCATTTTAGCTGCATGTGGCAAAACAGATGAAAAAACACCAACTAGTGGTGAAGACAAAGATAAAGTAAAAGAAGAAAGCTACACTGTGACTCATGCAATGGGTGAAACAACAATTAAAGGCGAACCGAAACGTATTGTTGTTTTAACTAACGAAGGTGTGGAAGCTTTACTTACAATGGGCGTCACACCTGTAGGAGCTGTCGAAGCGTACACTGGAGATACTTGGTATGAACACACAGCTGAACAATTAAAAGACACGAAGCCAGTAGGTAAGGAGTCTGAACCTTCTCTTGAAGCGATTGCAGCACTTAAACCGGATTTGATTATTGGTAATAAAATGCGCCATGAAAAAGTATACGAGCAATTGAGCAAAATTGCCCCAACTGTTTTTGCGGAAACGTTGCGTGGCGACTGGCAGGAAAATTTCAAACTGTACTCAAAAGCAATCAATAAAGAAGAAGTTGGCCAAGAAAAATTGGACGCTTATAATAACCGGATTGAAGAAATGAAAGTATCTTTAGGCGGTAAAACACAACAAGAAGTATCAATGGTTCGTTTTATGGCTGGCGATGTGCGTATTTACCATAAAGATACTTTCTCGGGTGTCATTTTGGAACAGCTTGGATTTGCACGTCCTGCTGAGCAAGATGTTGCTGATTTCGCTGAAAAGGGCGTAACAAAAGAGCGAATCCCTGCAATGGATGGAGATATCTTGTTCTATTTTACGTATGAAACTGGTGACAAAGAAGCAACAAAATTAGAAGAAGAATGGATTAATGATCCATTGTTCCAAAACCTTGAAGTTGCGAAAGCAAATAAAGTATTCAAAGTGGACGATACAATTTGGAATACAGCTGGTGGTTACATAGCTGCCCAGTTGATGTTGGATGATTTGGAGAAACATTTCGAATAAGAAGGATAACACTGCCCTATGGACAATATCGAATTGTTCAAGGGCAGTTTTTTGTGCTTTTTACAGCTATAAGTTTAAAATGGAAGCTCCCACCCAAGATATTGCATCGGCGATGTTATCAATGAAGTGACTGAATATAAAAATCACAAAAATGTTATCGGTTATACGTTCCGTTTTTTCTTTACAGAAATGGTGAAAAATAAGAATAACGATTGCTGGAGGTGGATGGGGTCTATCCTGATAAAGAATCCATTCGCTCAGGAACATATCCAATAACAGCGGAATTCTACGTAATTACTGCTGGAACAAACAATCCAAATGCCCAAGCCTTCATTGATTGGATTCTTTCGGATGAAGGACAAGAGTTGGTAGAAAAAACGGGATACGTACCCATCAAATGATGTCCGCCGTTTGTAGACTAAACTGTGGTTTATCTAAAAGAACATGCACTTTGACAATTCTGAATTGTCGGAGTGCATGTCTCTTTTTATGATAAAATAAATCAAAAGAAAGGGTGATGACTCATGGCAAATGGTCAAAATCGTGCAGATGTAAAACCTGGGTTAGAAGTGAACGTTATTTTGAAAAAAGATCAACGTACAGGAGTGAAAACAAAAGGGATTGTGAAGAATTTGCTAACCAATTCTGCCCATCATCCTCACGGCATTAAAGTCCGTTTAGAAGATGGTCAAGTTGGTAGAGTGTGCGATATTTTATCTTCAAATAAGTTAGTATGAAATTTTATGTAGCATCCAGTTTTCAAAACAAGAAGATTGTAAGGGCAGTGAGCGGAAAACTCACGATGTTGGGGTGGCATCACACCTATGATTGGACACAAAACGAACGAGCTTGTTCACTCGAAGACTTAAAGCGAATAGGAATTCTTGAAAAACAGGCAGTCGCTGATTCCGATGTGGTGATTGTGATTTTACCTGGTGGAAAAGGGAGTCATATCGAACTTGGACTGGCCATTGCCTGGCAAAAGAAAACCTTCTTGTATTCGCCGAACTTAGAAGCCATGGATATGGATACGACCAGTACGTTTTACCATTTGGCAGACGTTCAGATTTGCGAAGGGTCGATTGAAGAATTGATTTCTACTGTTTTTTGCCAAAGCACCAAATCGTAGAAACAACCAACTTGCAGGATGGGGGATGTCGTTATGAGACAGGTAATTGCTTTAGGTGGCGGAGGCTTTTCAATGGAGCCGGAAAACCCTTTGTTGGATCGATACATTCTTGAACAAAGTCCAAAAGAGAATCCGAAAATTTGTTTTATTGGAACAGCCAGTGGTGATGCGGAAGGATATGTCGAACGATTTTATAATTTTTTCCGCATGGAAGAGTGTGAACCTAATCATTTGTCCTTGTTCAAACCACATACACGCGATATTAATGACTTCATAATGAATCAAGATATCTTGTATGTTGGCGGAGGCAATACCAAAAATCTAATGGCATTGTGGCGCGAGTGGGAACTTGATGTTACCATTCGACAAGCTTATGACAAAGGGACGATTCTTGCCGGTTTGAGTGCGGGGTCTCTTTGCTGGTTTGAAGATGGGATCACCGATTCCTATGGTTCAGGACTGGAACCGATCTCCTGTTTAGGTATTCTGCGAGGTAGTCACTGTCCACATTATGACGGGGAAGAAGATAGACGATCAGCTTATCAGAAATTTATCCTGGAAGGGAAAATCGGTAGTGGTTATGCTGCCGATGATGGGGTTGCTTTACACTATATCGATGAAGAATTGCATAAAATTGTAAGCTCACGTGTTCATGCTAAAGGGTATCGAGTAGACAAAGAAAAAGAAGCAATTTTAACCACTCACTATTTAGGTGTGAAATAGTGGGCACTGCTAAAAGAAGGTAGGGACAAATTATTTACATTCCATCATATTTTGAAATGATTGATCGACAAGAAATAAATGAAGTAATAGAGACCTATGGATTTGCGACACTTACCTCAATTCATGAAGGTTCATTGACGGCTTCACAACTGCCGCTGTTATTGAGTGAGGATAAAACGGAGCTCATTGGGCACTTTGCAAAAGGAAATAAACAATGGGTAGATATTGAGAATCAGCAAGTATTGGTTTTGTTCCAGGGCCCACATTGTTATATTTCACCATCATGGTATGAGACGCAAAATACAGTCCCGACATGGAATTATGTAACGGTTGAGATTACAGGAAAAGTGAAACTCCTAAAAGAAGGCGATTCGCGATTATGGAAATCTATGGTTGCTTTAACAGAAAAGTACGAGGAGCCTACTAGCACATACAATTTAATGGGTGTGGACCCCTCCTATATTTCTTCTTTATCGAAAGGAGTAATGGGTTTTACGATTTCTATCGATAATATCAAAGGGAAAGCAAAACTAAGTCAAAATCATCCAACAGCTCGTGTGGAGCGCGTAGTTGAAGCGCTTCGGGAAACAAATAAGTCTGATGAAAAAGCCATTGCAAAATGGATGGAGAAAAAAATGAGTGTGGATAAATAAAGGGGAAACCAAATGGAAATTCGTAAATTGACAGGTGAAGATGCGTTTAAATATTGGGAGTTAAGATTGGAAGCATTGCAGCAAGATCCTGATGCTTTTGCAACGACTTACGAAGATGCAATCGCCCGTAAAAATCCAGTGGAGCGAGTAGCAAACAATCTAGATGCAGAAGGAAGTTCGACACTAGGAGCATTTATCGATAATGAATTGGTTGGTGTGATGACCGTATCAGGTGAAGGCGCTTCCAAATTACACCACCGAGTGAACTTGTTTGCCGTCTATGTGACACCCCGAGTACGTGGTAAGCAAATCGGAAAGGCGTTATTGGAAGCAACGATTGAACATGCCAAGACATGGCAGGGGGTAGAAAAAATGAATTTAACGGTTGTATCAACAAATGATTCTGCGATTCGGTTGTATGAAAAAGTCGGTTTTAAAACTTTCGGTCACGAGCATCATGCAATGAAAGCGGGTCATAAGTATGTGGACGAATTGTATATGAGCCTGGAGTGGTAGGTGATTAAAGTGACTAATTTAGAACGGGCTATTCAGTTAAGAGAAAATGGGCATGCTCTGGAAGCATCGGTTATATTAAAGAGTTTATTATTGAATGACTCAAATAATCCAGCTATTCTCTACCAATGTGCATGGGCTTGCGACGTCCAAGGCATGGAAAGAGAAGCGGTTCCCTATTATGAACAAGCACTTGATAATGGATTGACAGGACACGAGAGAGAAGGAGCTTTTGTTGGACTTGGTAGTACTTATCGCGTGATTGGAGAATACGCTAAATCACGGAACGTATTTGAAAAAGGAATGGCTGAATTTCCGGAAAATAAAGCAATGCCGGTGTTTTTTGCTATGACGTTACATAATTTAAAAGAATATGACCTTGCTATGGAAACATTGCTATGCGTGGTATCAACCACAACTCGAGATAAAGACATCGAACGATATGTAAATGCCATTCGTTTCTATAAAGACAAATTAAATAAAACTTGGTGATATGACTTGGAACATGAACTTCTGACAGTCTTTAATGAAAAGCATCAAAAGGTCGGGGAAAACACGAGAGCTTTTATTCATCAAGAGGGGCTATGGCATGAGACATTTCATTGCTGGTTTGTCCAACAGATTAATGGCCTGCCGCACCTCTATTTTCAACAAAGAAGTAATGCCAAAAAAGATTTCCCAGGCCTTTTTGACATAACAGCTGCTGGGCATCTCCTTGCTACTGAAACGGTAAACGAAGGAATCCGAGAGGTGAAAGAAGAGCTCGGTGTTAATCTTAGTATGGAAGACCTTCGACCCATCGGCATTTTGAAAGACAGCATTGTGCAAAGGAATTTTATTGATAATGAATTTGCACACACGTATGTCTACATGATGGTAGGCGGTAGTCCTTCCTTCCATTTACAGGAAGAAGAAGTCAGTGCCATTTATTCAGCACCTATTTCTGAAGTGGTAAGGTTATACGAGCGTGAAGTTGATCAAATATCTTTGGGGTGCATACTATCAATTAATAAAGATCGATTAGAAATCAAGGTGTCACTTGAAGACTTCGTACCTCACGGCGGTGACTATATGAAGCAAGTCTTGAAGGCAATCCAATAAAGGAGGCATAATATGAAAGTAATCGATTTACATTGTGATGTTCTGTATAAATTGTCGATAATGGATGAATTACCTCCATATGAAATTGCAGACTGTCTGCAAGCGAATAAAAATAGATTGATTGCTGGAGAAGTCCAAGTGCAGTTTTTTGCCATATTCATTTCTCCTGAAGTGCCTCAGAATGAAAAGTTCATGGCTGCCCTTCGTCAGGTTGAATTGTTCTATACACACGTGCTTGCACCGAATCCAGAAATGGTCCACATTACAGATTGGACCCAGATTGAACATCTCGGAGAGAATGAAATCGGTGCTGTGCTGACACTTGAAGGTGCAGATGCATTTGGCGAAGACCTTGGCAAGTTGAGTGCTTTGCTGGATGCAGGAGTGAAGCTTGTAGGGCTTACATGGAATCATGCGAATGCATTGGCGCATGGAGCGGATGAACCATCCCATTTAGGCTTGACGCCATTTGGGTACGAAGTGGTAGAAATGTTGAATGAACATAATGTTTTAATCGATGTATCCCATTTGAACGAACAGTCATTTTGGGATGTGGTTGCACAAGCGAAACACCCAATTGCCAGTCATTCGAATGCAAGAAGCCTTTGTGACCACCCTCGGAATTTAACCGATAAACAAGCCAAAGCATTGGTTGATAAAGGAGGACACATACATGTCGTGTATTATCCACCGTTTATCCACAATGAGGGGAATCCAGTTACTCTTGAACAATTGGTGCACCATCTTATTCATTTCTCGAAGTTAGTAGGTGTTCAGCATTTGGGACTTGGCTCAGATTTTGATGGCATTAGTGTGTTTGTCGAAGGTTTGTGTGATGCGAGTGATACACAAAATGTGGTTAAGACTTTAAGTGGACATTTTACGGAAGAAGAGGTTCGGGGGATTACCTCAAACAATTTCAAAAACTATATTCAAAAAGTGATTGCTACCAGTTAGCAGTCACTTTTTTGTATGTAAATTTACATGCGGCGAAACTTTTAACCATTTCATCCGTATTAAGGAGGAGAATACATCTAAGAAACGAGGAATTCAAATGGGATTAACTTTCCTTTATAGCATCATCATTGCAATCGTTGTTGCAGTTCTAATTATGCCGCTGACATTGCCTAAAGAAAAACGCAAAGAAATTGCCGCTGGTATTATTGGAACTGCAATTGGGTTGGCAATTATAATCTTCACATTCTATTACGTAACGAATATTGATCGAAATCTATCTGCTCTTTGGCCGCTTGCCATTTTGGCAACAGGTCTTGGCGTATTTTCAGCAACAGGTAAAGAACGTCAAGTTAAAGGAGTACTTTTCCTTGCTGCCCTTGTATTTGGGGGCTACATGTTAAGCGCTCAGTTGTTTAATGCAGATGAAAAATTCGATTCCGCAAAAATGAAGCAAGAAGTTGAAATCGAAGCCTTTGATGAAAAGGAAACGCCTGCAAGTGTTCCACCAAAATTTGCACGCAATAAAATGAAAAAAGCATTCGGCCAAGTACCAAATACGAGTTACTACGAATTAGGCAGATTGCAAATTCAAAAAGTGGATGATGCCTTTGTTTACATTGCACCAGTTGAGTTTTCCGGTTTCTTTAAGTGGGTGAATGGGGACACCACCCCAGGATATTTCATGATGAGTGCAACCGATTCAACGGACAATCCGAAGTTTGTAAAAGCAGAAATGTCGTATACACCATCATCATTCTTCCAAAAAAATGTTGCACGCCATTTACGTCTGGAGTTGCCAGAAACAATTTTCCATGGTGACATGCAGCTTGAAATTGATGACGAAGGAGAGCCGCATTATATCCGTTCATTCGGGAAGTTCGTATCTGCACGTAATGGTTTTGAAGTAACAGGAGTAGCTGTGGTGAATCCACAATCCGGTGACGTCAAAACGTATGCATTGAACGAAGTCCCTGACTTCATTGATGGAGCTGTATCGCCAGAAGTGGTGAGTTTGCAAAATAGTTATTTCGGAAACTACGTCCATGGATTCTGGAACAGTAAGTTTGGTAAAAAAGATGTGAAGCTCCCTTCCGATGAAGGAACAGAAGCGAATGTCAGCCCTGTTTTTAATGAGAATGGGGAAATGTATTACTTCACTGATTTCACAAGTCCAAAAGAAGGCGTGGATTCCATGCTTGGGTATTCATTAACGGATGCACGAACAGGCGAAGCCACTTATTATACAGGTAATATGGAAGAGTCCTATATGGATTCATATGGTGCACTTCAAATCGTTGAAAAGAAATTCATCGAGAAAAAATGGTTTGGTGAGATGCCGATTCTGTACAATTTCTACGGGGAAGCAAGTTGGTTGACGCCGGTTCTTGATGCCAACGGATTTTTGCAAAACTACTTTATCGTGTCTGCGGCAAATCCCGAAATTTCCGCTTTTGCCAATACACCAAACGAAGCATTGAAGTTGTATAAAACAGCATTGCAACGTGGTGGTAGCAGTGTAGATGGAAGTTCTAGTTCAGAGGAAGCTACAACTACCGGTAATGTCGAGCGCGTCTACAAAGAACGAGTAGGAGATTTCACACTTGTTTCGTTCATGTTAACGGACGGTACCAATTACTTAGTATCCACAGAAGTGGAGCCTTTGGCGGTCTACTTGAAAGAGGGAGATCAAGTGAACGTGACTTATTTGAATACTGGCGAAATGTTCTTGCCTGTTAAAGAAATGAAGATAACCGGATTGGAATAATAGAAAGGCTGTCTCGATGAATTCGAGACAGCCTTTTACTTATTTATCTCTTGTTTTTAATATGGCCATCTGCTTTTCGTCACGCATTTGCGCAAGTTCATCAATGGTTGAACGGCCGTAGGATTCGCGTGATTTCGTGGCTAGACGAGAAATAGTTTCCTCATCCATTTTGAGATCTCCTTGCGCATCCCAGCTCTTTTCCATAGTCGGACCGAGATGGCGCATGAATGATTCCATACCACCCTGTCCACCACCCAGATGCATGCCGAGCATCGGTCCGGTTGCTGCCCATCTTAACCCGATTGAATCTTTGACGATTTCGTCCACATCTTCCATTGCAACTACGCCTTCATCAACTAAATACATAGCTTCCCTCAGCATGGCAAACTGCAATCGGTTCGCTACAAAACCAAAAACTTCTTTTTGGATATGTTGTGGGGCTTTGCCCAGTGTTTTGTAAAACACGAGCGCATCTTCAACTGCTTCATTTGATGTGAATTGACCTGGTACGACTTCAACTAAAGGCATTACAAGTGGAGGATTGAATGGATGGCCAATTAACATGCGGCTCTTGTCTTTCATGAATGCCGAAATATCACTTGCAGGGATTGTTGATGAAGAAGACAGTAACAAAGTATGTTCTTCCACATACTTTTCGATTTCAGCGAAGAGTTCCTGTTTCAGAGCCAATTTTTCAGGTCCATTCTCCTGAATCACTGCTGCCCCTGTTACGGCTTGTTGTAAGTTGGATGTAAGAGTCAAACGTGATTCGAAACCTCTTGCCGGCAGGTTGAGTAAAGTTAAAGTAGAGCCAATTGACTTGAAATGCTGTTCTGATACTTCGTTCAAATCTGGCCTAGGATCGTATAATCTTACCGTCAATCCATGTGCTAAAAATAAAGTTGCCCACGAAAGTCCAATCGTTCCTGCCCCAATTACTGTCACGGGGTTGAAGCGTTGTAAATCACTATGTATACACGTCATGGCTCATCCTCCTAGTTTTAACTAAAACCATGTTATCATATTTAAATAGTTCTATTGTGTGAATTTTGTGAATGAGTAGAGGATGTGGACGATGATGAGTTTTGGTGGCGTTCCCGAGTGGTTTTACATATTAGCATTTGCCGTGGTCATAGGAATTGTTGTATTCACGGAATGGTGGACCCGTTGAGTTACAGTGTGAAAGGAGGTTTTCCATCATGAATCAAGCACAAGTCGTTATTGTAACTGGCGCATCACAAGGCATTGGACGCGGAATTGCAGAAGCTTATGTGGCAAAAGGTGCACAAGTAGTTCTGGCTGATGTGAACGAGAAGCTAGGTAAAGAAGTGAGCAAACAGCTTGTTGGCAGTGTGTTTGTTAAAACAGATGTAAGAAAAGAAGTTGACATCAAAAATTTAATGAAAGAAACATTAAAAAAATTCGGTCGTATCGATATTTTGATTAATAATGCAGGGAAGAGCAACTTCAAACCATTATTCGATTTATCGATAACGGAGTGGGATGAAGTCATCAACACGAATTTACGCAGTGTCTTTTTGTGTTCCCGTGAAGCTGCAATGCAAATGCGTCAGCAGGAAAGTGGAGGTTCGATAGTCAATATCGCTTCTACGCGCGCAACCATGTCCGAACCGAATTCAGAAGCATATGCGGCAACAAAAGGTGGAATCGTCGCTATCACTCATGCGCTTGCAGCATCTCTTGCGGAGCATCATATAACGGTGAACGCAATATCTCCAGGCTGGATAGAGATAGGGGATTACAACGAACTTCGAGATGTTGATCACAAACAGCATCTCTCTGGGAGAGTGGGCAAGCCATCAGATATTGCCAAAGCATGTCTGTATTTAACTGATCCTCAAAACGATTTTGTCACAGGCATTAATTTGGTTGTGGACGGTGGCATGACGCGCAAAATGATTTACGAACATTAAGTTGGATGTAAAAGGAGGTTTATTATGTTTCATTGGAAAGGTGCCGCGGGTGTGTGCATAAATGAAAACAATCAAATATTGATGGTGTTGCAAGCTGCACCAGATGAAGAGCCGAAATGGACGATTCCATCAGGCGGAATCGAAGGTAGGGAGACGTATGAGGAAGCTTGCATACGAGAGTTCGAAGAAGAAACTGGTTTGACTGTTGAAATTGTGTCGAAACTTCAGGACAAAAACGGAGTGAATGCACAGTATGGGATTTCTTATGATTTGCAATACTTTTTGGTGGAGCAAGTAAGTGGGGAGTTGACCTTGCAGGACCCTGATAATTTTATTTTAGAGATAGCCTGGAAATCTGCCGATGAATTGGATTCGTTAGAAATGAGTTATCCCGAGGACGTTGCGTTCTTGAAGGGACTGCTGGTTAAGGCGACTGAAAGTTGAATTAGGAGATAATTGGTTAGTTGCCCCAATAAGGTGGAAAGTTGCCCCTATATGACCAAGAGTTGCCCCAATAACACCAAAAGTTGCCCCAATAACTTCAAATGATGACATGAAAAAAGCCTTCCCAACCTAGTGGGGAAGGCTTTTCACTACTTTTAGTACGCTTTTGCCCAGTAAACCATCTTGTCAGCTGGTTTTTCGCAGCAAACGCATGTATCGCTTAACTTTTCTTGTTCAAATGGGATGCATCGTGACGTCGCGGAAGTTTCTTCTTTAATGAACTCTTCACATGCCACATCTCCGCACCACATGGCTTTGATGAAGCCTGGTTTTTCAACCAGCACACGCTTGAAATCTTCAAATGATTTCGCGACAGACGTGTGTTCTTCCCTATGAGACAAGGCTTTGTTGAACAAATTGTTCTGTATGTCTTCAAGCAATCCCGTTAGTTTAGCTTCAAGCTCATCCGCAGACACCACAATTTTCTCACCAGTGTCACGTCTGACCAGCACGACTTGACCTTGCTCAATATCTTTTGGTCCAACTTCCAGGCGAATTGGAATTCCTTTCATTTCATACTCATTGAATTTCCACCCTGGTTTTTTGTCCGATGCGTCTATGCCGACTCGCACACTACCAGATAAGCTCTCTTTTAGGTCGTACGCATAATCCAATACACCTTCTTTATGTTGTGCGATCGGCACAATCATCACTTGTGTAGGTGCAATTTTTGGAGGCATGACCAGACCGCGATCGTCACCGTGCACCATAATCATGGCCCCGATAATACGAGTAGTGAATCCCCATGATGTTTGGTGGACATATTGTTGCTTGCCTTCTTTATCTAGATATTTGATATCGAATGCTCTGGCAAAGCCATCTCCGAAATGATGTGAAGTGCCGGATTGCAAAGCTTTTCCGTCATGCATCAATGTTTCAATCGTATACGTGGATTTCGCTCCGGAAAATTTCTCTTTTTCCGTTTTCTGCCCTTTCACGACAGGGATAGCAAGCCACTCTTCACATAACTGTGCGTATTCATCCAACATGCGGATGGTTTCAACTTGTGCATCCTCATCTGTCGCGTGTGCAGTATGTCCTTCTTGCCATAAGAACTCTAGCGTGCGTAAAAACGGGCGTGTCGTTTTCTCCCAACGGACAACGTTTGACCATTGGTTATATAGCTTAGGCAAATCACGGTAAGAATGAATGATATTGCTGAAATGCTCACAAAATAATACTTCTGAAGTTGGACGTACACATAAACGTTCAGCTAATTTCTCGTCTCCACCATGCGTCACCCATGCGACTTCAGGTGCAAATCCTTCAATATGATCTTTTTCTTTTTGCAATAAAGATTCAGGAATGAACAGTGGCATATAGACATTTTCATGGCCGGTTGCTTTAATACGTGCATCCAGTGCTTCTTTTACATTGTCCCAAATTGCGTAACCATAAGGACGGATAATCATCGAACCGCGCACGCTTGAATAATCGGCCAGTTCCGCTTTCGTCACAACATCCGTAAACCACTGAGCGAAGTCTTCATCCATCGCCGTCACACTTTGCACAAACTCTTTTTTCATTGAAAACACCCCTTTATTGTTGTTTATCGTACATTTGCGCTAGCCGCATGTTCCACACGAGCCAACAAGTATGAAAATTAAAAGTTGCCTAATAAACAAAAAAGCTCTGCAACAAACGAGGGACCATGTCTCCATGGCGGTACCACCCTCATTTGAAGCAAAGCTTCACACTCATACATGTTAACGACTGTCGCCGCGAATATCTTTCGAGTTCGAACTCAAAGGTAGGTTCAAGATGTGGTCTTTAGGAGTCTTTCACCGTACAACTCCCTCTCTAAAAAAACACACGTTTCTTTACTGGTCCTTCTCAACGTTGTTTAACTATTTCTGTGATTATATCGGGTAAAGTTTTAAAGTGTCAACAAATTTATTTTGGGCTCATGTGATATAATGAGCCAATGAAACATTATGAAAAGAGGCGCACTATGCTAACATTTGAACAAAAACAAGAAATCATTGAATCGTACCCTGAGCTGACAAAAAAAGAAGTATCATTAAAACGTTTGAACTATCATTTCGAAGACAGCCTATATGACAAAAAAACGGTCGTATATCACTTGCATCCAAATGGCAACGGCTTTGTTTTTGTTGGAGATTTAAAAAAATATGATTCAGATAGTAAAGGCATGATCAACATTCGTGAAGCGACGGAAGCTGAGTTACGCGAAATGATTACCGATTCCATTGGGATTTTATCTGAAGAAGAACATTATGAAGAAGAAGTACTTAACGTAGAGCAAGTATGGAAAAATCGCGAAGGACAGGAATTGAAGCTTGTTCAGGAAGATACATTGTGGAATATTTATCACACGCACAACCTGGAAGAAAGCTACGGTTCATTTGAAGAAGCAGAAGAGTATTTATTGAGTGAAGGATTCCGCACATCGACTAAATGATGATTATCCGAAAAATAACAAAAGGGGAAACGCCGCCGTGGGCATTGTTGCTTTTGGCGGATCCTTCCCGTGCAGTTGTAGAAGAATACGTAAAGAGTGGAAATGTTTATGTTGGCGAAGAGTCAGGCAAATCCATCGCTGTATATGTTCTGAAAGAGACTGGGGAAATTGTCGTTGAAATTATGAATGTTGCTGTCCATGAAGACTTCCAAGGAAGAGGATACGGCAAACAATTAATTTCTCACGCAATAAGTGAAGCTTCTAAACGAGGATACGCACAAGTTGAAATCGGGACCGGCAATTCTAGTATTCTCCAATTGAAGCTATATCAGCAATGTGGATTTCGTATAATCGGCATCGATTTCGATTATTTTACACGTAATTATGATGAACCGATAGTTGAAAATGGTTTGTTGTGTCGCGATATGATTCGCCTATGTTACACATTTGAGGACTAGGATTTTATTTCCTGGTTCTTTTTGCTTTGGAAGTATTTATTTTTTATCGATATACTAGTAGAAACAATTATCGATAGGTGGTGTACGAGGTGAATATTGAATATAAAGACAGGGTGACGAACAAGCTGTATCGGGAAGTTATCGCATTTGCCAATGGAACCGGTGGTACGCTGAAAATAGGAATGGATGACGAAATAAGCATCGTGGGATTGGAAAATCCTTTAGCAGAGGAAAATGCCTTATATGATCAGTTAAGTAAAATGGTCGAACCTTTGCCGTTGATTGATGTCAAACACGTACTTATAGATGGGAAAGTAATCTTAGAGGTAACAGTGAAAGCAACTGAACAAGTGTATCGTAAACGATCTACATTGTTCGAGGAGCTTTATGTTCGGTATGGTTCGAAAAAACGCTTATTGAGAACAGCAGAAGAAGTGCAGCGTTTTATACTCTTGCGCCAACTTGATGAAACTGAAAATGCGTTGACTACTATTAAGTTCCAACGTGAAGATTTTTTGGGATTTGTCGATTTTGTACAAACCTTAAATAGTGAAATGTTAAGATTTTCAAATGTGGAAGAAAATCTAGAAGATGTATTGGCCTCGTACAATGCAATTCGTTGGAATAATGGTGAATTTGTTTTAACACGATTGGGTACGTGGTTGTCAGATTCTTCTCAAAACCGTGGCGTCTTGTTACAATACAGTGGAGATCGATCTACTTCTTTTTGCCAGCAAGCGAGTGATTTTTCAGGGTCGATTGTAACCCAATTCAGTCGAATTATGGCCGGGTTGAGGGAAATTCAATCATCTTATCCAGATGCATTACTTCAGGAGAGTGTAGTGAATGCATTCGTTCATCGAGATTACTCGATGGAGGGCGACGTATCGATTGTTCGGTTTGCCAACCGCATTGAAGTAGCTTCACCAGGAACGCTAGTGGAGGGCTTGTCGATAGAGTCTATAAAAAAAGGATCTCGAATTGTTCGCAGAAATCCGGGTTTGCATGCAATGTTTGTCGATTTGGGTTTAACGGATGGGCGTGGTAACGGAATCCGTCGTATTTTCGATACTTATCACGATGGAGACGAGAAGCCAAAAGTTTCTGTCCAAAAAGATAGTGTAATCGTTAAGCTTCCGCGTATAGAACAAATAGAAAAAGTAAACAACCGAACAAAGTTACATCTTGAGTTGACTCATGAAGAAGCAATCATGAATTACTTGCTGGAAAACAACCAAGCGAAAAATGTGGATTTTCAACAAATCTTAGGCGTTTCCCCATCTCGTGTGACACAAATCGTGCGTGACATGGTGACAAAGAATTTACTGGTAGCTGAAGGGGAACGTAAAGGGCGTATTTATACCTTGGCCATTAATAAACAGGAGGAATAAAATTATGAAAGGCAAGAAAGCCGTCATATTAATTAGCACGACAGCGGTCGTAGCTATAGCTGCCGTTGTAATATCAATTTCCATGTTTTTCCAAAATAATCAAACGCAAGACAAAAATGCTATTTGGATAGAAGGAACAGTAGCTAAAAAAGAAGCTGCACGTATTTTGGTCGTCAGTGGAAAAGATGAAACTGAGTTAAAAGGTTTAACTGAGGAAGAAATGGTGGAAGGTGCAAGTGATGCCATTTGGTTTTCATTATCGATTGATCAAGTGGAAAGAGTGAGTGAGTTCGACAAGGTTCGAATTTCATATAGCCATGTTTCGGAATCTTATCCTGGCAAAGCAAGTGCTAATAGTGTTCGAATCCTGGATGAAGAGTCTCAACATTAAAGCGTAAAAAATAAATGTTAAGCCTGATGAAAGGTGGCGCAAGAATGAAAATTGATAAGCCAAAAATACCTGAACAACTCGAACAACAATTAGACATTGCAACTTTAATTGAAGTCGAAGAAGAACGATTTATTTCCCGGGGAATGGTTTCGTCTTGGAATGTAGTGGAATTACCTGAGAGCAAAGTTAGTTTTGATCAAGTGCATTTCAAGGATGTTTCATTTGAAGGGGTATGTTTCGATCAAGTGGAATTCATTGATTGTAAGTTCGAGAGATGTGATTTATCCAACGTTGATTTTGGAGATTCGGTATTTCATCGAGTGGAATTTCATCATTCAAAACTAGTCGGTGTGCAGTGCACGGAAAGTCGCTTCGGACATACTGTGATCAATAACTGTGTAGCCAACTACACAGTATTTAGTTTTAGTAAAATGAAGCGAGTGAAGTTCCAACAAACCGCATTGAATAAAGCGGACTTTTTTAATTGTACATTTGATAAGGTTTTGTTCAATGATTGTCAATTGGACGGTGCTAATTTTACTGATACAAGTTTAGCGGATGTGGATCTCAGCACGTGTACATACGAACAAGTAACAGTAAGTGTTGATAAATTATCGGGATGTACCGTTTCAACTGAACAAGCGCTCGGTTTTGCAAAATCTCTAGGTCTTATCGTTAAACATTAAAAGCTGTCCACTCGTAACTTGAGTGGACAGCTTTTTAAGTTTAAAAGAATAAGTTAAGAATTTTGTAAAAGATACCGGCAAGGACCGCGCAAATTGGAAGTGTAATAACCCAAGTTAATACAATTTTTCGTGCAACGCCCCATTTAACGCCTTTTACACGCTGAGCAGAACCAACACCCATAATCGCAGAAGAAATAACGTGAGTTGTTGACACTGGCAAATGAATCGTCGTAGCTCCGAAAATAATTAATGCGGATGATAAATCAGCTGCCGCCCCGTTAACTGGACGAATCTTCATGATTTTACCACCAACAGTTTTGATGATTTTGTATCCACCGATAGAAGTTCCAAGTCCCATTGCAAGTGCAGCACAAACACGTACCCACATTTGTATATCGTCTGTTGTTTGTAAATCAGCAGCGATTAAAGCCATCGTAATGATACCCATTGCTTTTTGTGCATCGTTTGTACCATGAGTAAATGATTGTAATGCCGCTGTTCCGATTTGGAAAATACGGAAGCCTTTGTTCGTTTTATAGAGAGTGTTATTCTTGAATAATACTTTAAACAACGACATCATCAAGAATCCGACGGCAAGAGCTAAGAATGGTGAGATTAGTAGTGCTTGCAGGATTTTTATGAATCCTTCGTAATTTAATACACCTAAACCAGCAGCCGAAACAGCCGCACCCGCAATCGAACCAATCAATGCATGTGATGAGCTGGAAGGAATACCAAAATACCATGTAATTAAGTTCCAAGCAATTGCAGACAATAGTGCTGCTAGAATAATGAGTGAGCCATTTTGAAGCGTGAACGGATCTACGATATCTTTCGAGATCGTCTTAGCAACTCCAGTGAAAGTTAATGCGCCGATAAAGTTCATGGTAGCTGCTAGTAATACTGCAACTCGTGGCGAAAGTGCCCGTGTAGAAACTGAAGTTGCAATAGCATTTGCTGTATCATGAAAACCATTTATAAAATCAAATCCCAGTGCGAAAATGACGACTAGTATTGTTAATATGAGTACTGCATCCATGTATTTTTCAGCTCCTATGCATTACGCATGATGATTGTCTCAATCGTGTTTGCCACGTTTTGAGAGTAATCTGCGATGTCTTCAAGCTGCTCGTAAATATCCTTGAACTGAATAATACGAATAGGATCTTTTTCGTTTATGAAAAGTTGTTTGATTGAAGTACGTAATACTTCATCACATTTGCGTTCATAGTCTTTGATCAAGATTGAATGCTCACGCATTTGAAGCAGTTTCTTGTTTGCCAATAACTCCATTGCTTTAACGATTTCATCAGTACTTTTCACAATGTAATGTAGGAAAGTACGCATTGAATCGTCGATGTCAATCAAAGAATACATCTCCAAATAAGCTGCGAAAGCTTCCACGCCATCTAAAATATCATCCATTTTATTAGCTAAATAAAGAATGTCCTCTCGCTCAATTGGAGTCATGAAAGATTTATTCAACTTGAGAATTAAATCATGTATTAATTTATCGCCTTCTGTTTCATAGTTTTTTAACTTGATGCTAAGCTCTTTCAAATCCGAAACACTGACAATTTTAAAATCATCCGCGTAATGAGTAGCTTCTCTCACTGTTTCTGCGATTCCGAGTAAAGCAGCGAAGAATGGGTCTTGTTTTTTTGAACTAAACATAGAAAGCCTCCTGGACTTTAAATAAGATAGGTTAAATAAATAACCTCACACATCATATCAAAATCTATACTAAATCTAAACACTTTTTACTCAAGATTGAGAATCTTTACATTCCCGTAACATAAAAAATTAAAGTTAACATTCAGCTTGGATTGTCGTAAACCTTATTATTCATTATAATTTAAGAATTATACAACTTGCATTTAATGTAAACAAAAAGTATTATTGTCTATAATAAATAAAACAAAATAAGGAAGTGTTTATATGCATTCGTTGATTGATGCAAGTTTAAATGAAATGAAAAATGGATTTACAGAAACTGAAGAATCATATAAGTGTCTAATGTGTCACAAATCTATTGAGAAAGGTCTGATATACCCTGTAGGTGAACAGTTTTATGAGGCTTCAAAGTATATGCAATTACATATTAGAGAAAAGCATGTATCAGTATTTTCCTATTTAATGGAACAAACTAAAGAAATTACAGGGTTATCCGATCAACAGAAGGCTGTGCTTCACCTTCTGTTTGAAGGGAAATCAGACCGTGATATACAAGGTTCTTTGAAAATCGGGAGTGCATCTACAGTTAGGAATCACCGTTTTTCTTTAAAAAAGAAAGAACGACAAGCGAAAGTATATTTAACCTTAATGAGCTTGATGGAAGAGGGACACAAACTTAGCGCTCAAAATAAAGAAGATTCCCTATTATTTGAGGAACCATTCCAAATAACAGAAAAAGAATACGAGGAAGTATTGAAGAAGAACTGGTCGAATGGAAAGTTACGAACATTTAAATTACAGGAAAAGCATCGATTCATCGTCTTATGTGAAATCGTAAAGAAGTTTGAAATAGGAAAATTCTATACGGAAAGAGAAGTAAACGCACTTATTAAAGAAGTGTTTGATGACCATACATTTGTAAGAAGATATTTAGTGATGTATCACTTTTTGGCAAGAAAAACGGATGGATCCGCTTATTGGAGAAAAGAAAAAGAAGGGTCGGATATTGACCGGAAGAAAGAATTAAAGCAGCAAGTGAAGGAAGAGAAGACAATTGCGGGTGTGTATTGTGTAACGAACAAACAAAATGGCAAAATGTTCATTGCTGCAGCGCCTAACTTGAAAAGACAAAATGGTTTGAAGTTCGAATTGAATGGCGGCACTTTATTGAATAAGGACTTGCAGAAGGATTGGGAACAATTCGGTGAAGAGGCATTTCAGTTTGAAGTGTTAGAGTCCATTGAAACGGAAGGGAAATCTGCTGTGCAGCTAAAAGAAGAACTAGCAGATGCAAAAGAAAAATGGTGTGTTGAAAAACAGCCTTATGGTGAACGTGGTTATAATTGAAAGTAGCACATGTGCGGACTCAAGATTGAGTAGCACATGTGCTTTTATTTTTGGCTAGAAGTGCGGCTGTAATCCGCTTCACACAAGTAGAGATATCTTCAATACTCGTATCAACTTTCACATCATGCAGAATTTGGTCGACAACCAGGTTCACTCCATTAATGAGTGAAAAAAATATTCTGTAGGCACGGGAATCAATCTTTCTGAAGCCCGATCTTCCATTTTCTCAATCATCAAATCAAAATCGTCAATACTTAAATGAAAGAAATCCGGAAAGTGTTTAATCATTTCCTTCGCCAAGGAAGACTTTCCTGAGCTCGATACACCGTTTAAAAAGATGGCAGTTCCTGTATTCATTCAAATCACCTCGACTAATAGTATCAAAAAAATATTTGGAAAAATGAAACTTTTCTTTTTGTCCTCCGTAGTAATAGGTGCGACTAAAGAATTCATTAAATGGGAGTGATTGGATGTCCATTGAACAAATCTACATGTATGTGCTCCTCATTACGGGGGCAGTGACTGTTCTGTATGTATTTTTTGGAGATGTTGCTGAAGGGATTGGGGAAGGCATTCCTTTTTTAAACCCTACCGTTATAATGGCATTCGTCACTTTTGTTTCAGCCAGCGGGTATGTGCTTGAAGTCTCCACCAACTGGAATAACTGGATTGTCTTGTTTACGAGTCTCGCAGTGGGAGTGGTTCTCGATATTTTACTGTACTTTTTTATTTTACTGCCCATGGCATCAGCCGAAGTGTCAATCGCCTATACGGATGAGTCGTTAGCAGGTTTAGTTGGCAAAGTCATTACGCCCATACCATCTGACGGTTATGGTGAGATTGTGATTGAAACAGTAGGCGGGCTTCTATCCAAGCGAGCAGTAGGTTATGACAATGAAGAGATTGCCTATGGCAAAGAAGTGTTAGTAATTGAGATAGAGGAAGGAACGTTTCTTGTCAGGGAATACGAACCTTTCGTTTTTAATAAAAAATAGATGGGGGAAATGAACATGGATATGAGTATGTTAGTAGTAGTGGGGATAGTGGCGTTTGTGTTGGTTGCCATTATTGGTGTGTATGTGACGAAATACAAGACTGTTGGTCCCGATGAAGCATTGATTGTAACAGGTAGTTATTTAGGGGCGAAAACGGTTCATACAGATGAATCCGGCAATCGTATAAAAATCATTCGTGGTGGCGGTACATTTGTATTTCCAGTTTTTCAGCAAGCACAGCCATTAAGTTTACTATCAAGTAAGCTGGAAGTTACGACTCCTGAAGTTTACACAGAGCAAGGTGTGCCCGTAATGGCGGACGGAACGGCCATCATTAAAATTGGTGGATCCATTTCCGAAATTGCAACTGCTGCTGAACAATTTTTAGGGAAGTCAAAAGAAGATCGTGAAAATGAAGCGAAAGAAGTACTGGAAGGTCATTTGCGCTCCATTTTGGGATCGATGACAGTGGAGGAAATCTACAAAAATCGTGACAAATTCTCGCAAGAAGTACAACGTGTTGCTTCTCAGGATTTAGCGAAAATGGGTCTAATCATTGTTTCATTTACCATCAAAGATGTACGTGACAAAAATGGTTACTTGGATTCACTTGGTAAACCACGTATTGCACAGGTGAAACGTGATGCTGATATTGCAACAGCAGAAGCAGATAAAGAAACACGAATCAAGCGTGCTGAAGCTGCAAAAGAGGCACAACAATCCGAAATTGAACGTGCGACTGAAATTGCATTGGCTGAAAAAGAGAATTTGCTGAAAGTCGCGGAGTATCGTCGCGAGCAAGATATCGCGAAGGCGCGTGCTGACCAAGCTTACGAACTTCAGACTGCCGTCTCGAAACAAGAAGTTATGGAACAGGAAATGCAAATCCGCATCATTGAACGTCAAAAGCAAATCGAACTTGAAGAAAAAGAAATTTTACGTCGCGAGAAACAATACGACTCTGAAGTTAAAAAGAAAGCGGATGCGGATCGTTATGCTATCGAGCAAAACGCGGCAGCTGCAAAATCCCGTGAAATGGCTGAAGCGGATGCGGAAAAATACCGTATCGAGGCAAGAGCGAAAGCGGATTCTGAAAAAGTACGACTTGATGGATTGGCGAAAGCTGACTCCGAACGTGCACAAGGTGAAACAGAAGCTGATATTATTCGCTTGAAAGGTCTTGCAGAAGCGGAAGCAAAACGAAAAATTGCGGAAGCATTCGAACATTACGGTCAAGCTGCAGTGTTGGATATGATTGTACGCATGATGCCAGAATATGCGAAACAAATCGCAAGCCCATTAGCAAATATCGACAAGATTACAGTGGTGGATACTGGCGGTGGAGAAGGTGGCGGCGCCAATAAAGTTACGTCGTATGCCACGAATTTAATGTCGACCCTTCAGGAAACATTGAAAGCTTCTTCTGGTATCGATGTGAAAGAAATGCTTGAAAACTACTCGGGCAAAGGAACATTGCGTCCAAGCTTAGACCGGATTTCCTATGAGATGCAAGACAAGAAAAAGCAAGAAAAAGTGGAAGATCACGTATCAATTTAAAATCTTGAGCTCTCCGATTTTTGGAGAGCTTTTTTAGTAGAAAAAAGATATAAATACATGTAATTATTAGATAATTTTGTCGATTTTTAATGACAAATTAAGGAGGGAAAGGTAAAGTAAATAAAAGTATAAGTACGGTGGGGAGGTACCTATGGCATTAACAAGCGAACAAATCATAGATTTAAAAGAAAAAACTTCCCTTGATCGAATTAATGTAGGACATGCAATTTCAACGTACATAGGTAAATCTGAAGAAATAGGCTACAGTCTTTTCTCCTTGTTTCCCCATCGTTCGTTCTGGGTGCGCTATTCCACTGAAGACGTTCATTCAGCGATTGAAAAATATACAGTTGTTCAAGGTGTGCTTGAAGTCCAATATGATGGAGACACCTTCTTTTTACATGCAGGTGATACCTTGGATGCATCCGAATATCCAGAGCTATTATCTTTTTATGGGGAAGAGGCTGTAGAAATCCTCGTCGAAATGACAGCGAGCATATTTGAAAGGAATTATAGAAACACCGAAGTCGTGCAACGTGACGCTGCTGCAATAGAGCATGTGGATGGTTACACTTTTCATCATTGCTCGCGAATCAAAGATTATTCCATTGAACTATGGAAGAAACTGGGTCAACCCGTTGAGCGCGTGAGATTGCTCAGATGGGGTGCTTATTTTCATGACATAGGAAAGCTGGAGATTCCCCTCGAAATTTTAAATAAAAAAGGGAAATTCACCCCTGAAGAGTGGGCAATTATGAAATCTCACACAACATTAGGTGCTAAGATGATGCGTGAACATGAAATTGAATGGTTGAGAGATTCAGCATTTATTGTCGAAGAGCATCACGAACGTTACGATGGAAAAGGATATCCTTTCGGTTTAAAAGGTGATGAGATTTCATTGGAAGCGGCGATTGTTTCCGTTGTTGATTCATTCGATGCGATGACCACTGATCGGATTTATCGTGATTCATTGACAATTGAAGAAGCAATACAGGAGATTATTCGTGGTAGGGGAACTCAGTTCCATCCAGTTGTAGTGGATGCTTTTTTAAAACTGTTGCATGAGCAGCAATTTAAATGGAGATAGAAGGTCTGGTATGACTTGCCAAGCCTTTTGCATTTGCACAGTGCCTAATAGAAAGGAAGTACTTTGGTGAATTACATACAGACAATGAGAAAGATGATTGGACATGAACCACTCCTGACTGTTGGATGTGGTGTCATCATTGAAAGAGGAAATCAAATTCTACTACAACATCGAACAGATGCGGATGTGTGGTGTATTCCTGGAGGAGTAATGGAATTAGGCGAGAAAGTTGAAGAAGCAGCTCGAAGAGAGACGGAAGAAGAAACAGGTTTGAAAATAGGTGACCTAGAATTTTTTGGCATCTATTCTGGGCAGGAAGGTTTTACTAGATATGCTAGCGGGGATCAGGTGTATAGCATTCAAATTATTTTTAAAGCATCCTGTTTTTCAGGAAATCTAATACAAAAAAGCGATGAAACACGTGCCCATGCCTTTTTTGATAAACAAAATTTGCCTGCCAATTTAAATTCTCACCAATCTCGATTCATTATGGATTGGGTTCAACAAATGCCTTTACCTATCATTAAATAAGCCAAAACACATTAAACGTGTTTTGGCTTTTTCTTTTTGAATACCCATTCCCGTTGAATAACAAAAACCGGCCAATAACAACTCGCTATCCACAATGACCTTAATGATCATTTCACCTTTTCCGGTTAAGAAAAAGAGACCGTGAACCATACCGGCAGATAGTGCCATGATGAGTCCGGCAAGAATCATATACTTTAGAAACGACATTTCGTCGACTTCTTCAAACACTTTCTTTCGGTTGATTGAGTAGTAGCGGAAATGACCCTTGCAATAATTGTTGCCAGAATCAATACATTTGAGGTGCATCATCTTTCCATAGCCAGAAGCGAATAACCCCATATCTAAGCCAAAGGAAGCTAAACCGGGTAGTGCAAATTTCAGAAACACTTTATAAATCGGCAGAGAGGATCGAATAGGTTGAAAATGCGAAGATTTATTGCCGTTTAAATATACAGTATCAATTTCCACTTCATGAATCGTCAAGCCAGGCTTTTTTGTTTCAGCAAGCATAGCCCAAATTTGTTCTCATTCATGCAGAATGGAAGGAAACTAGATGAATTTGTCGAATTTAAAAAGTAAGTCTATTCAGTAGTAGGGAAAAGTATTTCTTTTGTCATTTCAGGATTCGATGATGTACAAAGTGAGAATCAATAATGAAATGATGAGTGTATTCATCAAATAGTATGTATTTCTGGAAATTTGTCTGTCGAAAAATGCAGAGCGGTCGACAAGTTTATAACTTAAAACCATGACACCAATCAGAATGATCACTGACACAATAATAGACATATCGTAAATTTTGTGATCGATAAATCTCACAAAAATAAGTGAAGCAGCCATAATGACTCCATAAGCAACGCGTTTTAATTCCATGGATTAACTCCTTTACTTTTTTATCAAGTATAGCAAATAGCTAAAAAGATAGATAAGAACTGCAGAGTAGGGAGTTGCATGAAAAATAACCATTAAGGGGGAGTTAACATGATTCAATTTGTAGGACTAGACAAACAGTATTACCCGGCAATGGCTACGCTATTGTCAAAACGACACCAAGTAGAACGAATTCGATATCCATTTCTCCCAGAACGTTTTGAGGAGACAGCAGAAACTGAGAACCTGCTTCGTGAAATTGCCAAAAACCCTTTCGTTAATGGTATTGTGGCTCTCCGTGATCAGCAAGTAATTGGGTATATGCTGTATGAATTCAAGGAAGATGCAAAAAAGGGCCGCCACATTATCATTGATTATCCATGCTTGGCCATTTCAGAAGATGCACATCCACGTCTGGTACGTCTACTGTATGCAGAGGCAGGTGCGGAATGGATTGCCGGGGGATATTTCCAACATGTCATTTACGTTCCGATTGGCTACGATCGCTTAGTTTATGAATGGCTTGAACAAGGTTTCCGTTTTGAACAAAAATATGCAATGCTCGACATAAAAAACTATGAACCGAAAGCAAAACATACAGATACTAGCGCAATTAACATACGCCGTTTGGCAGAAAACGACACGGAAATGCTTAAAAGTATGTCACGTTGGAACAGCATTCATCAAGCTTCCGCGCCATCATGGAATCCGATTACAAAAGAATCACTCCAGGACGTGAAAAGTGGCTATGCAGCTCTCGCAAAAGATGCAGAGGCAATTGTGATGATTGGTGAACAGGAAGGAATTCCAGTTGGTTTCCATGTTTACTACGAAGCGGATACTTCATCCAATATGTATACACCTAATCAAACAGTGGATCTTCCGGCGGCTTCTACCAACCCGCAGTACCGGGGACGCGGAGTGGGGAAGGCCCTTGCAGATGCGAGTCATGCTCAGTTAAAAGAAATGGGTTATGATTATGCATTGGCAGACTGGCATACGCCAAATCACTTGGCATCCTATTTTTGGCCGAAACTCGGGTACCAGCCATTTATGATTCGCATGGTCCGAACAGTCGATAACCGGATTGCCTGGGCGCATGGCAAATAAAATACGTATTGTCGGCTCAGTCGGAAGCGGAAAAACGACACTTGCAAGGAAGCTGGCTCTGCAAAAAGGAATTGAGATGCATTCATTGGATGATGTGGTATGGTCGAGATGTGCTGGAGGAGATATTCGCAATTCTGAGGAAAAACGGGATGCCCGATTAGCTGATATCATTAGCCAGCCAACCTGGATTATCGAAGGTACACACCTTGGTTGGTCAATGAAGACATTCGAGAAAGCGGACCAAATTATTTTCCTGCATCCTCGTCTTTCTGTGCGTCTGTATCGGATTTCACGGAGGTTCTACAAACAAAAAAGAGGCACTGAAAATGCTAGTTATACACCTTCTTGGAGAATGTATGGTCGTATGTTCAAGTGGACGTATCACTATGAAACCAACTTTAAAAAACAAGTTCGAGGAATCATAAACAACGCCCCTGAAAAGGCAGTGGAGATTCGCGATGGAAGAGAGTTAGGAGTTTAAACAATGGAAAACAAACCGTTTGTTGCATCATGGAGTGGCGGAAAGGATTCAGCTATGGCCTATTACCGTGCAATCCAATCAGGCATGATCCCCAAGAGATTACTGACCATGTTTCAAGAAGATGAAGAAATCTCGAAGTCACATGCTCTGCCATTAAAGGTAATAAAGGCTCAGGCAGATCGCCTGGACGTGCCATTAATGATTCGTGGCGCAGGATGGGAAGACTATGAAATGAAGTTTATCGATGCCATGGACGAGTGTCGCTCGGTGGGCATTACTCACGGCGTCTTTGGTGATATCGATCTTGAAGGACATTTGGAATGGGTACAAAAAACATGTGCAAAATCAGATATCATACCTATTCATCCATTATGGCAAGAACAGAGACGTTCGATACTGGAGGAACTTTTGGAGGTTGGATTTGAAGCGGTTATTGTCGTAATCAATACAAAGATGATGCCAAGAGATTACATTGGCCGCACATTCACGAGAGAGCTGATGGATGAATTAGAAGCACTAGGAATCGATTCGTGCGGAGAAAACGGGGAGTTCCATACGGTCGTCATTGATGGTCCGATTTTTTCATCACGTGTACCAGTTAAGTTTGGCGATGTAAGAGAAAACGAAGGATATGTTTTCTTGAGTGTTGAAATTTAGTAATGTGCAAAGGTTAATTTGTTGGTAATTTTATACATTAACTTCTAACGGACCATTAGTTCTGGTTATTTGGAAATAAAGAAAAAGGCATTGTCTGTTAAAACAATGCCTTTTTGTATGTCGATTTATAGATAATCTTTCAGTTCATTCTCAAGAAACGGTTTTGCTTGCAGGAAATCTACAAATTCACGATATTTTTGCTGTTCCTCTGATGTCGATTTATTTCCATTGAAATAAGCTCGAATCAGAATGTTTTTAGGTGTATTTTCCATATCGATAAATTCGAGTAATTGCGCATCGTAGCCGACAAGTTTCAGCAACTCCGCCCGAATCGAATCAGTAGCTAGAGCGGCAAACCGTTCTTTTACAAGTCCATGCTGAAGCATAACTTCTAGAGCGGGGCTGTTCAGTTGAGTGTTCAGTTCATGCTGACAACATGGCACACTCAGAATCACTTTTGCCCCCCATTTTACAGCACGGGCAAGCGCCATATCCGTTGCCACATCACAAGCATGAAGTGTTACGACCATATCCACCGATGTTTCCTCATTATAGTCATTGATATCCCCAACCAGGAATTCAAGGTGATCATAGTTCAAATCATCCGCGATTTGCTGACAATCTTCAATTACTTCCTTTTTCAAATCCAGACCGGTAACACGAATTTCGAGACCTTTTTCAATTCTTAAATAGTGATATAGAGCAAAAGTTAAATAGGATTTCCCAGACCCAAAATCTAAAATCCGTACCGGTCGATCTTTCGGAAGGTGGTCCAGTGCATCGTCGATAAATTCGACAAAACGATTGATTTGTCGGAACTTATCATGCTTTTGCTTTTTGACTTTGCCATCAGGCGTCTGAACACCTAGACGTACCAGAAACGGGTAGGATGTATCTTCGTCCAGTAAATAATTTTTCTTTCGGTTATGAGAAAGGTTGACCACTTTTTTCGAAGCAATCTGTTCCGACTTCCACAATACTTTAAACTTTTTGGAAAGCTGAATATGCACTTTTTCTTCCTGAAAATCAGCTTGCACTTGTCTGTATTGCTGGAGTAAGACATGCAGCTTTTCATTTGCTGCATCAAGTTCTAGGTTTTCATGCTTTAATACACGTTCATACTGGTATTCAAACTGAATATGATAAATGCCCTTTAATTCAAGTGGCTTGAGCTTCACTCGTTTTACTTCTTCGGATTTGGCACGGGGTTGGCTAATCGTCGCAGCAATCAGCTGTTTTTGATGAATCAAATCACTTAATTGATCGAGCATTTGTTGATATTCCATACAGACCGCCTTCTCTTCATGTTTATTAACGATAGTTTATCACATTCGTCAGGATTACTTTTCTTCCAGTCGGGAAAAGGGGAGATAATTGAGTGAACTCTTCATTGTGATGATAATGGCCGAAATTCCAAATCGAATGGACAAAAACCAAAAATCCGCAAAAAGGAAAGCCTCTCCCAATCCACTTGAAGTGAACAGGAGGGGCTTCATCAATCTTTCCATAATTGCTTAATGCTACTCTTATTATTATCAATGATAAGAGTATATACATCTGGATTACGAAGTGATTTCCACTCCTCAAAACCAATGGAATCATCAAAGTGTTTCAAAATGAGACTCATTAAATTACCGTGTGTAACGAGTACGGTATTGTTTTGCGCCTCTTCAATGACTTCAATAGCACGAGTGGTAGCTTCGCGACTAGATTCGCCACCCACCAGCTTCAAATCGAGGTCAAGAAATGTCTTCTCTAAAAGCTCGAGCCAATTAGGTAAATCAGACGTGCTTAACGTGCGTTCTGCCAAGCGAGCATCAATAGTAAGCGGTAGATTTTTTGCTTTGGCTGTCGGTTCAATTGAATGTTGAGCCCTTATAAATGGACTTGAAATGATATTTTCAATCGAAATTCCACTAAAAAATGCAGCCAACTTTTGAGCTTGTTCAAATCCTGTATCGGATAATTCGGCTTCCGCAGCTTGTCCGGTTGCAGAACAATGTCGGACGAGGTATAGCGTCTTCATTTCGTGAACACCCCTTTAATCATTTGTAAAATTATACAATAAAACCCCGAAGCAAAGAGCTTCGAGGTAATTGATTAACTTAATTTTTTCATCAAATTTGCCATTTCGATAGCGGCTGTTGCAGATTCCCAACCTTTATTTCCGGCTTTCGTTCCAGCGCGTTCAATTGCCTGTTCGATTGTATCTGTCGTTAGAACACCGAAGATGACAGGAATATTGTGTTGATATCCAGCGTTGGCCACGCCTTTAGCTGCTTCGTTGCAAACAAAATCGAAGTGTGGGGTAGAGCCGCGTATCACAGTACCAAGCGTGATGACTGCATCGTATTTTTTGGAAGCCGCCATTTGTTTTGCGACCAGTGGAATTTCAAAAGCACCGGGAACCCAGGCAATCGTTACATTTGCTTCATCCACACCATGACGCTTCAGTGCGTCTTCAGCGCCCCCCAATAGTTTACTCGTAATAAATTCATTGAAACGTCCAACGACGATGCCAATTTTTAAATCGGACCCGACTAAATATCCTTCTAAATGTGTTGTCATATATAAGCTCCTCTATAAACTCAGAAAATGCCCGAGTTTTGATTTTTTGGTTTTCATATAGCCTTCATTGTCTGTATGAGATGGGATCTCGATTGCCACACGCTCGGTTACTTCCAAGCCGTATCCATCTATTCCCGAAATTTTTCTAGGATTGTTTGTCATGAGCTTCATTTTACGAACGCCAAGGTCACGTAAAATTTGGGCACCAATTCCATACTCTCTTAAATCATCTGCAAAACCAAGTTTTTGATTGGCTTCGACAGTATCTAATCCTTCGTCCTGCAGTGCATATGCTTTTAATTTGTTGATTAATCCGATGCCACGGCCTTCTTGTCTCATATATAATAATATGCCGGAGCCTGCTGCTTCAATTTGTTTGAGTGAGGCATGGAGTTGTGATCCGCAATCACATTTGCGAGAAGCGAAGACATCCCCCGTCAAACATTCAGAGTGTACACGGGTCAAAATGGGTGTATCTTCAGAGACCGGGCCTTTTACAAGGGCAATATGCTCTTTACCTGTCAATGTTTCGGTATATCCAAACACCTGGAAATCACCGTATTCAGTTGGTAAAATAGTTTCTACTTCGCGGGTAATCAGCTTTTCATGCTTTTGTTTGTAAGCAATCAAATCAGCGATCGTTAAAATGCCGATATTTAATCGTTTTCCTATGATAACTAAGTCATCAAGTCTGGCCATTGTGCCATCTTCATTCATAATTTCACAAATCACACCCGCAGGTGCTGTCCCTGCAAGCAAGGCTAAATCAACCGCTGCTTCTGTATGTCCGGCACGCTTAAGGACGCCACCTTTTTTCGCAATCAAGGGAAAGACGTGACCTGGTCGTTTAAAATCGGTTGCAGTCGATTGATTGTTAATCATTTGCAGAATGGTGTGAGAGCGTTCGAATGCGCTGATACCTGTCGTCGTGTCGATATGATCGACACTGATTGTAAAAGCCGTACTGTAAGGGTCTGTATTATGATCCGTCATTAACCCGATGTCCAGTTGACGTGCAATTTCTTCTGCCACTGGTACGCAAATAAGACCTTTGCCTTCAGAAGCCATTAAATTTATGATTTGAGGGGTTGCAAATTCCGCAAGCGCAACAAAGTCTCCTTCATTTTCACGATCTTCGTCATCAACGACAATGATGGCTTGTCCTTTGGATAATGCTTCAACTGCTTCTTCTACTGTATAAAACATAAGAAACCTCCTTTAAAATCCTTTATCTTGTAGCCATTCTTTTGATATGCCAGTTTTAGATGTAAGTATACGTTCGGTATATTTTGCGAGCATGTCACATTCAATATTCACTTTTTCACCAATGCCTTTTTCACCAATCAATGAATCATATTGCGTTGTTGGAATTAAGGAAATGGTGATTGAAGTTCGTTCTACATCAAAAATAGTAAGTGAAGTTCCGTCTATTGCTACGGAGCCTTTACGCATCATGTATTTCATGAGGCTGGAATCCAATTCAATCTTCTTTGTAATGGCATTGGATTCTTTTTTTATCGAGCGAATGACACCGATGCCATCCACGTGCCCACTGACAAAATGACCACCAAACCGTCCAACTGCTGACATGGCACGTTCCAGATTGACGCGACCGTTTGACGATAAGTTGGCTAAGGTGGTCGAGTTAAAGGTTTCTGGAATAACATCCACAACAAACGTATCATGTGTAAAAGATGAAACCGTCAAACACACACCATTTACGGCGATACTATCTCCTCTTTTCACATCTTCTAGTACCACTTTTGCACGAATGGACAATTCGAGCGCATGTGATTTACGTTTGATGGAAGTGACAGTGCCAATTTCTTCAATGATTCCTGTGAACAAGTAATCAACCTCCTACTGAAAAGAGAATTGATGCGAACATCAAAGCCTTATTTGTTATCCATTATTCAATTAGTGGTGCCAATGTTATACGCCTGTAGAGACATATTTTGTATAGCTTTTAGTAACAAGGATTAGAATTTTTTCCACCAAGGGGCAGGTAGGTGGTGGGGAAAGGGATATGATGATGAATCCAATTGACGAAATTCAAAAGCGCTTTTAAACGATCACGCGTCAAAAGAAAGTTCTCGCGTAATTTCGGGGATCGAAGCTCGTTTTTAGCATCAGTTGATTTGAATGTATCAGATGGATAATTTGTATCGGAATGAAAATATACTCGTGTATGTTGCTTCGCTTCTTGTGTGAATTTTTCTGCACATACTTCAAATAGGGTAGCTTTAAGAAGCTTATCCATAATGACAAGTGCTTTTGGAATTCTAGCCGCATGGAAGTTGGAATCAGTACCTTCTGATCGAGTGCTCTTCAAGCACGGAATTGATAAGCTGGACTGCATGCGAAGTTTAAACGAATTCAAATATTGTTGAATGATACAAGCTCCTCCTTTCGAATTTCAAAATCGAAAAGAAGCGACGCGCGAGCATGACAAATAAACCTCTCTATACTCTTCTCCCATCCAGACTATACTGTCGGTGTTGGATTCGCACCAACTCCACCGCTACTTTTTCAAGCACCGGGTCACGGACTTACAAATCTACATTTGTTCACCGCCGGTAAGGAATTTCACCTTGCCCCGAAGAATATAAAGCGACTACTTATCTTTTTTATAGTAGCACAATATACTGGTTTTGATAAAATCATCAAGCACTTGAGGCAGGTGGATAAAGATGGATTTTGCATTTACAATTCGTCTGAATTTTGTGATAACATAATAAGCAAGACATCACAAAGGGGGAAGCAACAACATGTTGAAACATCAAACGGTGGGGGAAGTAGTTCGGGAAATGGCGAAACGTTATCCCGCTACGGAAGCGTACGTATATCCAGAAAAGCAATTACGCAAAACATATAAAGAATTTGATGAAGAGACGGACCGTTTGGCAAAGGCTTTCATGGGGATGGGCATTGCTAAAGGTGAACATGTCGCCATTTGGTCAGATAACAAGAGAGAGTGGTTATTGAGCCAATACGCTACTGGAAAAATGGGAGCCGTTCTTGTGACAGTCAATACCAATTATCAGGAAAAGGAACTCGAATATTTATTGAATCAATCCGATTCCACCACACTTATTTTAGGTGAAGAATTTAAAGGAACTTCTTACATAGAGATTATCAATGCAGTTTGTCCAGAATTGAAGTCATCTATTAAAGGGGATATTCACTGTGCTAGGTTGCCTCACTTCAAACGAGTCATCGTCATGAGTGAAAATGAATATCCCGGAATTTATTCTTGGAGTGAGTTCGAAGCGCATGCAGCAAACATCACCGATATGGAACTGGAAGACCGACTGACTTCATTGGACTCGGAAGATGTTATCAATATTCAATATACTTCAGGCACAACCGGGTTTCCAAAAGGTGTCATGCTGACACATATGAACATTGTGAATAATGGCCAAATTATTGGGGATTATATGAAGTTAACACCAGAAGACCGCTTATGTATTCCAGTGCCATTTTTTCATTGTTTCGGCTGTGTTTTGGGAACGCTTGCGGCTGTCACACATGGGACTACGATGGTACTGGTAGAGCAATTTGATGCAAAACGTGTACTGCAGGCTGTACAGGATGAAAAGTGTACAGGTCTTCACGGTGTTCCCACGATGTTTATTGCTGAGTTGAATCATCCAGAATATAAACAATTTGATACATCCTCATTGCGAACAGGCATTATGGCGGGTTCACCTTGTCCGATTGAAGTAATGAAAAAAGTAATTGATGATATGGGGGCAAGCGAAATAACCATTTGTTATGGACTTACTGAATGTTCGCCTGTCATTTCACAAACGAAAGCGGATGATGCGATTGAAAAACGTGTAAAAACAGTTGGAAAACCTCATCCTCACGTGGAAGTGAAAATTATAGATCCTGTAACCAATGAAGAATTGCCTGCAGGAGTGCCTGGTGAATTATGTGCTCGGGGATATCTTGTGATGAAAGGTTATTACAAAAATGAAGAAGCGACACGTGAAGCAATCGACGAAGAAGGTTGGCTTCACACAGGAGATATTGCCATTTTAGACGATGAAGGCTATCTAGAAATTACAGGTCGGATCAAAGATATGGTGATTCGTGGTGGGGAAAATATTTACCCTCGTGAAATTGAGGAGTTTTTATATCAACATCCAAGTGTTCAGGACGTACAAGTGGTGGGAGTGCCAGATCCGAAATACGGTGAAGAATTAATGGCTTGGATTATTGCTAAAGATGGGGAAACGATTGATGCCGAAGAAATACGTTCGTATTGCAAAGGGAAAATTTCGCATCATAAAATTCCGCGTTATATTGAGTTTACGGAATCGTATCCAATGACCGCTTCTGGCAAAATTCAAAAGTATCTCTTGCGTGAAATGTCGAAAGAGAAAAGTATTAGCGTGTAATAAGACATATTTCCTGGGAAATACAAAAAACGCTGTAAAACGTTGGTAATTCTATGTTTAGTGACAATTCTTACTAAAAAAATATTCTCGTTCTTCTGCAAGTTGCATGTTATGATGAGTTTTGAAATACTCATAACGATCTCAAAGGAGGAAAAAGTATGTCTGATTATGTATATCAATTAATTGCTATAATTATCTATATGGCTGTAATGCTTTATATCGGTTATTATTCTTACCGAAAAACTGCTAACTTAACGGATTACATGTTAGGTGGACGTTCTTTAGGTCCCGCGGTTACAGCGTTAAGTGCTGGAGCAGCAGACATGTCAGGTTGGTTATTGATGGGTTTACCAGGAGCAATCTATGCAACAGGTTTAGTAGAAGCTTGGATAGCTGTTGGTTTAACAGTAGGAGCTTATTTAAACTGGTTGCTAGTTGCACCACGTTTACGTGTTTATTCACAAGTTTCGAATGATTCCATTACAATTCCAAGTTTCTTGGAAAACCGCTTGAAAGATACTTCACGTTTATTGCGTGTCGTTTCTGGTATCATCATTTTGATATTCTTTACGTTCTATGTATCATCGGGAATGGTAGCGGGTGGCGTCTTCTTTGACGAGTCATTCGGTTTAGACTATCATACAGGTCTTTTGATTGTATCGGCAGTAGTTATAGCCTATACACTGTTTGGTGGATTCCTTGCAGTAAGTTACACAGACGTTGTACAGGGACTAATTATGTTCTTGGCGTTGATTTTGGTACCTACTATCGGATTATTTATGGTGGGCGGCTTCGACGGCGCAGCAGAAAGCATTCGTTCTGTTGATCCATCACGCTTGAGCTTGCTTGAAGGAGCAACTGGATTAGGTGTAATTTCTGCTATTGCTTGGGGTCTTGGCTACTTTGGCCAGCCACATATCATTGTTCGCTTTATGGCAATCAGTTCTGTAAAAGAAACAAAACAAGCACGTCGTATCGGGATTGGTTGGATGGCATTAAGTTTGGCTGGAGCCATTGCGACAGGTTTAATTGGAATCGCTTACTATCAGCAAAATGCTGGTGAAACATTGGGTGACCCTGAGGCTGTCTTTATTGCATTAGGACAAGTTATTTTCCATCCATTTATCGCAGGTATTATGTTGGCAGCTGTACTTGCTGCAGTTATGAGCACGATTTCTTCTCAATTAATCGTTACTTCTTCAGCCTTGATTGAAGATTTGTACAAAGCTGTTATTAACAAAGATGGTTCAGATAAGCATTTTGTGATGCTGGGACGTCTTGCAGTACTGTTTGTATCAGTGGTTGCTATGTTTATTGCATGGGAACAAAACACGACTATCCTAGATTTAGTTGCATATGCTTGGGCTGGTTTTGGTGCTGCTTTCGGTCCTGTAATTTTGCTATCACTATTCTGGAGAAAGCTTACTACTTGGGGCGCATTAGCAGGTATGGTCGTTGGAGCAACTACAGTGGTTATTTGGGGGAATAATGAAACCCTTAAAGGCTTAATTTATGAAATTGTTCCAGGATTTATCCTATGTTTAATCGTAGCTGTTATTGTAAGTTTGATCACGTACCGTAAGAATGAAGAAATTGAACGTGAGTTTGATGAAACACTTGTACTATTGAAACAAGATAAATAAATCACAATCCCACAACATATGTTGTGGGATTTTTTTACGCCCTATTGACCGGTTGGTCAGTGGAGGTTATATTTGTAGTAATATTCTGATTACAAGGGAGGTTACATTCATGAATGCAATTGAATTGAATCAATTAACAAAACGTTATGGAAAATCACGAGGGATAGACGATGTTACATTTCAAGTTGCCCAAGGAGAAATTTTTGGATTCATTGGACCAAATGGAGCAGGAAAGAGTACAACGATTCGTACGTTACTTAACTTTTTATATCCAACGAATGGTACTGCAAAAATCTTGGGAAAAGATGTTGTGAAAGAAGCGAAAGATATTCGCCAACATATTGGCTATTTGCCTTCGGAAGTCCATTATTATGATGATATGAAAGTAAGTGAATTGTTTCGTTTTTCTGCAGGCTTCTACCCAGGTAATTCAACAAAACATGCACAGGAATTGGCTCAGCGTCTTCAACTCGATACGACCAGGAAAATCGAGGATTTGTCATTTGGTAACAAGAAAAAAGTGGGTATTATTCAAGCGCTGATGCATGAACCCCAAGTGTTGATTTTAGATGAACCGACTGCAGGTTTGGATCCACTTATGCAATCGATATTCTTTGATTTATTAAAAGAGCTTCAACAAAAAGGAACGACTATTTTCTTTTCATCCCATTATTTAAGTGAAGTCCAGAAACTATGCAACCGTGTGGCCATCATTAAAGAGGGACGACTGATTAAAATTGAAAGTATGGAAGACTTGCATGCGAAGCAATTCAAAAAAGTACACCTTCATTTTCAAAATAAATGGGAGCAAAAGGTACATTTGGAGGGTGTCCTGCAGGAACATCTGACAGATAATAGCTACGATTTTATCTATAATGGCCACACTCGAGATTTATTGCAACAGTTGGTTCAGATTCCTTTTGATGATGTAACGATCGAAGAACCTTCACTAGAAGAGATTTTCATTCATTATTACGAAAAAGAAACGGGTGAGAATAATGCTCTTTAAAAGAGAATGGAAACGGGCACAAAAAGCGTTATGGATTTGGATATTGGCGCTTGGAGGCATGACTTTTTTAATCATGAGCATCTACCCTCAATTTGCAGAAAATAAAGAGCAACTCCAGGAATTGATGAAACTATATCCTGAGGCAATGCTTAAAGCATTTAATATTGAGCAACTAGGCTTCGATAGTGCACTCGGTTTCTACGCCATTGAAGGGTATTTATTCGTTACACTTTTTGGCAGTATCTATGCAGCAATGTTAGCTGGGGGTATGTTAGTAAAAGAAGAAAGTGACCGTACGATTGAATTTTTATTATCAAAGCCGATTTCAAGAGTCCAAGTGGTCGTTCAAAAAGCCGTGGCGGTGGCATTGGTTCTTGTGGTCTTTAACGTTGTACTTTCTGTAATCAACTATATGGGATTCCGGGTTGCCGGTGACGACCAGATTGATATGGTGACATTTTCGCTGATTTCATTGGCACCATTATTATTGCATTTGACATTTGCTGCGCTTGCTTTTGGAATATCCGCATTTTTCCGTAAGCAGCGACTTGTGACGTCCATTTCTCTGGCCCTCGTTTTATTCAGCTACTTTGTTAGTATTGTCGCTAATATTTCCGATAAACTTTCCAAGTTGAAATGGATAACCCCGTTTGAATATGTGAATTCAGGCTACATTATTCAACAGGCGTCCATTAAGCCCGTCTATATAATTGTAATGGTTCTGATAATGGTTATATCTGTAACGGCAGCTATTATGAAGTATTTGAAAAAGGACTTGGTTATTTAATGGATAATGATAAAAATGAACGAATATTCCAGGTTTCTAAAGAGTTGTTTGCCACACTTGGATATTACCAGACCTCTGCGAATTTAATTGCAGAAACTGCCGATGTATCGAAAGCACTTATCTTCCACCATTTCAATTCCAAGAAGAACTTGTATTTCACCATTATCAATGATTCCATTGATGTTTTGATGAAAGCTTTTGAGAAAGAATGGCAACCTCAAGACTCTGTTGATTTCTTTGAACAATTGAAGTACTTTGTAAAAATGAAGATGAACGTAGCGGTATTATGCCCAATCGAAAACAAATTGTTGATGCAGGCATTTATTACTCCCCCAAAAGAACTCATCAATGAATTGGAACAACTATTTAAAGAAAAGTCGAAACCGATGCTCGCTTTAAATGACGACTATATTTATCAACTGTTAACCCCACATACCATTCGTGAGGGTGTCGAATTGAATCAGGCGAAACTTTTGATCAGAACAGTTTTTGAAGGATTCTCCCAGCGCATTATAAATGAATATGCCGGAAAGATTGATAATCTAATGAATGAAACGGAGAAAATCCTGTCTGAAATGGATGCAATCATCGACATATTGAAATACGGTATTTACAAGAGTACATTGGGGGAACTTTGATGTAAGAACACATCAAGAAAGGGGTAGTTTAGAAAATGATTGAACTGGATCATGTAGTATTTTTTAGTAAGCAAACCCCGGAAGAGAATGTCCGAAATCACGAAGGTACATCAATTGGTGGACGACACAAAAATTGGGGAACAGTAAATGCCTTAACCTATACAAGAAATAGTTACATAGAATATTTGTCAGTGGAACAGATGGACATTGCCAAACAGGCGAATCACCCTCTTACAAAACTGCTACTGCACGATTTAGAGAATGGTGAAGGATGGGGAACGATTTGTTTCCGTACTGAAAATATAGAAGCACTCAATAGAAGGTTGAAAAATGAAGGATGGACCACATCTGGCGTATTGAATGCTGAACGTGAGACATCTACTGGGTTTATACGGAAATGGAGAATGCTTTTTATTGAACAGACCGTTTCGGATGAATTGCCCCTTCCATTTTTTATCGAGTGGAATGAATCTTTTGAAGAGCGTATGCAAAGTTTGAGGGAAGATGGGACGCTGAAAGATTACAATGAACAGTTGCAAATTTCACGATGTGAATTCTTGGTAAAACATCCCCAAAACCAAGTGGAAAAGTGGGGAAGTCTTCTGGGGATTGAACCGTCAAATGACACAATAATTTTAGTTAACACCGGTTTAGTTTTCCTGAAAAGCACTCAAGAGAAAGAGCGTCTCTCGCATGTAGAAATTAATTAATATTTCTTCCGAAACACATGCTTTCAGTGCATGTGTTTTTTTCTGTAATCTCAATCTCTCGTACTCTTCGAAATCCGAATGAAATAGATTGACATTCTATTCTGATATTGTTTTAATTTTAATTGTATTCTGAAAATTAAAACAAAGAAAAGGGGTGTTTCAATTGGTAGTAGCATCAAAGCGAAATTCAACAAAAATTAAGCGCAAATCATTACCCGATTTTGAAAAAATTGAAGAGTCTCCCGGTTTTCGAAATCTCTTAAAAAAGAAAAAAGCATTTCTGATTCCTAGTACACTATTATTTTTAGGCCTTTATATTTTATTTCCTATTATTATTTCGTATTCTGATGTTTTAAATGCCTCGTTTGTTGGTGATATTTCATGGAGTTGGATATATGCTCTTGGATTATTCATCATGACGTGGACTCTTGTAACCGTTTACATGAAAAAATCGGCTGAATTTGACCGAATGGCTAATGAAACACTAAAGGAATTTAATTACGAGGAGGAGGATAACCAATGAATCCGATCGTAGTTATCTTATTTTTAATTATCGTGGGGATGACGCTGGTGGTTACATACTTCGCAGCTAAGAAAACAAATACAACAAGTGAATTTTATACAGCTGGTGGAGGTTTGTCAGGTTGGCAGAACGGTCTTGCGATTGCAGGAGATTACCTATCCGCAGCATCCTTTTTAGGAATAGCCGGGGCAATCGCTTTATACGGTTTTGACGGGTTCCTGTTCTCCATAGGTTACTTGGTGGCTTATTTAGTGGTTCTGTTTATCGTTGCAGAACCGTTGCGCAATCTTGGAAAGTATACGCTTGCCGATATGATCAATTCGAGATTTAACGCGAAGAAAGTTCGTGCCGGTGCGGCAATCAGTTCCATTACCATCGTTATTTTCTATATGATTGCCCAGTTGGTTGGAGCAGGGGCACTAATTCAATTGCTTTTTGATATACCGTATTGGATTGCTGTGTTACTCGTGGGGGTCATGATGACTGTCTATGTTTTATTTGGAGGTATGACAGCCACAAGTTGGGTACAGATTATTAAAGCGGTTCTGCTCATGGCCGGTACTATCATAATTTCGTTCCTTGTATTGAAGGAATTCCATTTCAATATTTTTGAAATGTTTACGTCAATGAAAACCGCAACTCCTCATGGAGCAGATTATTTGAATCCGGGAGTTAAATACAAAATGCCGCTGGATACGCTATCCCTGATGATTGCGCTTGTATTTGGAACAGCGGGATTGCCTCATATCCTAATGCGCTTCTTTACAGTGCGTGACGCAAAAACGGCACGCAGTTCGGTTATGTGGGCAACTTGGATTGTCGGTATTTTCTATGTCATGACCATCTTCTTAGGATTTGGTGCAGCTGCGTTTGTTGGACAAGATCTCATCGTGTCAACCAATCCTGCAGGAAATATGGCCGCTCCTCTTTTAGCTCAAGAATTAGGTGGAGATTTCCTGATGTCCTTTGTCTCGGCAGTTGCATTTGCGACGATTTTAGCAGTGGTTGCAGGGCTTGTATTATCAGGTGCCTCCGCATTTGCACATGATATTTATGGGCAAATCATTAAAAAAGGTAAAGCTACAGACAGACAACAGATGATGGCTGCTCGGTTCGCTTCATTGGGTGTGGCTGTATTCTCCATCATTTTGGCATTGTTCGCTCAAAGCTTGAATGTGGCATTTCTTGTGTCGCTCGCCTTTTGTATTGCTGCCAGTGCCAACTTACCAGTTATCGTCTATACGATTTACTGGAAAAAATTCAATACAGCAGGTGCAATTTCCGCCATGGCAACAGGACTAATTTCTGCTTTAGTACTTGTTTCCATTAGTCCAAGTGTAATGAACCCGGTTGAAGGTGTAGCCATCATTACAGGAAACCCGATTTTCCCATTGACGAACCCGGCACTTGTATCAGTACCACTTGGATTTATTGGTGGATGGATCGGAACGCTTCTGACGAAAGAGTCGGACGTGAAGAAGTTTGCAGAAGTTACAGTGAAAGCAAACACAGGTGGCTTCCGACAATTGTAAGAAGTTGTATCTATTTAATTGAGTATGATACGATATAAGTACTTTAAGGAACGGAGGTTTTCCAAATGATTGACTACAAATTCCGATGGAACACTTTGCGATGAAACTAAATAATGCAAAGAACTGCTACTGTGCAGGTTAATCGGGATAGGTCTATCCATTTTGAAAACCAATATACTTTTCAGAAAAAGAGAGCGCCTCGTATGCTCTCTTTTTCTGTCTACTATTACTGGCAAAAAAAGGATTATTTCGATTTTCTCTCGGTAGGATATTGAGGAGGAATTCACAAATGGAAGAATTAATGGAACGTGCCATTGTCGTTGGCGTCAATTTAAACAAAGATGAACATTTTGAATATGGCTTAGAAGAATTACACAACTTAGCAGAAGCATTAAATGTAGAAGTGGTTGGAGAAGTGACGCAAAACTTGGATCGAGTAAATCCGGCGCACTATGTTGGAAAAGGGAAAATCGATGAAATCAAAGCCTTCTTTGATGAAGCGGATGCTAATCTTGTCATTTTCAATGACGAGTTATCACCATCACAAATCCGTAACTTGGAAGCCGCATTGGAATGTAAAGTTATTGACCGCACCATGTTGATTTTGGATATTTTTGCTCGACGTGCTAAATCTAAAGAAGCACAAATGCAGGTAGAGTTAGCGCAGCTTCAATATATGCTTCCACGTTTAGTTGGATTGCGGGCATCACTCGGTCGTCAAGGAGGCGGAACTGGTGGGGGCTTTAAAAACCGTGGTGCCGGGGAAACAAAACTTGAACTCGACCGTCGGAAAATCGAAGACCAGATTGCGAAACTTCGTCGTGACTTAGATCATGTAAAAGACCAACGCGAAACGCAAAGAAAACAACGGAAGAAAAATGAAATCCCTGTAGTATCAATTGTGGGCTATACGAATGCCGGGAAATCAACGATCATGAATCGCCTACTTGCAAAAACAGGGCAAATCGATGACAAACAAGTTTTTGAAAAAGATATGTTATTTGCAACACTTGAAACGTCAGTCCGTCAAATTCGTTTACCTGATCAAAAAGAGTTTTTACTTACTGATACAGTAGGATTTGTCAGCAAGTTGCCAACACACTTAGTAAAAGCATTCCGTTCTACTTTGGAAGAAGCGCGAGAAGCTGATTTGCTCCTTCACGTAGTCGATGTGTCCAATGATGAGTATCGATACATGATGGATGTTACAAATGAAACATTGCAAGCGGTTGGAGTTGAAAATGTTCAGACGGTTGAGGTATACAACAAGTCCGACTTAGCAGGTGTGAATTATCCACATGTGAGTGGAAATAACATCTGGATTTCTGCCAAAGAAAATGCAGGACTGGATGAATTGATTGAACTGATTCGCACGCATATTTTTGCGGACTACAAGATGTGCCGAATGCTCATTCCATATGACCGCGGAGACGTGGTGTCCTATTTAAACGAACAAGCCTCTGTTCAAGGGTCTGAGTATGAAGAAGAGGGTACGTTATTGAAAGTTGAACTAAAACAAGCAGATTATGAACGGTACCATGATTTTGTACTGGATAAGTAAAAAAACGCATTCCCAATTTCCCGGGAATGCGTTTTTGCTTATATTCAAAATAAACGTAAATATTTCTACTTATTGATATTGGATATTGTGTAATCTTGCAAATAGACCATCTGCTTCTACTAATTCCGTATACGAACCTTCTTCGGCAATACCTTCTTTCGTTACGACTAGTACACGATCTGCATCACGTATAGTTGCAAAGCGGTGAGCAATAATAAGCGTTGTGCGATTTTCAGCCAGTTCACTTAAAGCTGCCTGGATAATTTTTTCCGTCTCCGTATCAAGTGCCGAAGTTGCTTCGTCTAATATGAGAATCGGTGGGTTTTTCAGGAACATACGAGCGATGGCTAAACGTTGTTTTTGGCCACCTGATAGTTTCAAGCCTCGTTCCCCGATTTGGGTCTCGTAACCATCTGGCAACTCGGAAATGAATTCTTGTAAATGGGCTTTCTTTGCTGCCTCCATTATTTCTTCCTCTGAGGCATCTTTTTTTCCATAGGCAATGTTTTCTCGGACCGTCCCAGTAAACAGAAACACATCCTGTTGTACGATTCCAATTTGTGATCGCAATGATTGCTTACTCATATCACGAATATCAAGTCCATCGATTGTAATGGAACCTTCCGTGACATCGTAAAAACGGGGGATCAATGAACAAATCGTCGTTTTACCTGCCCCAGAAGGACCGACAAATGCCACGGTTTCTCCAGCTTTAACTGTTAGGTTGATATCTGATAGTACTTGTTGATGTTGATCGTAGTTGAAATGAACATGATTAAAGGAAATATTGCCTTGCAAATGATTCATATGTTTTGCATTTGGACGATCATTAATTTCCGGTTCCTGTTCGATTAAATCCAGGAAACGTCTGAAGCCGGCCATTCCTTTTGGATAAAGCTCAAGCAATGCACTGATTTTATCCACAGGTTTAATTAGTACATTTATAAAGAGGACAAAGCTGACAAGTTCTCCATATGATAATTTTCCATTGAATGTGAACCATGCACCTACGACCAATACGACCAAAGTCATTAGACGCGTCATCATGTAAATGCTGGAATGTGTTCCAGCCATTACTTTGTAAGCGACAAGTTTAGCTAGTCTAAATTGCCCATTATCATGTTTGAATCTGTTGATTTCAAATTCTTCATTTGTGAAAGATTGAACCACCCTAACACCTGAAACACTGTCTTCAACACGACCATTTACATCGGCAATTTTGATGTACATGTTCTTCCATGCCTGATTCATTTTGATATTGCTGAATGTAACCAAAACAATCAAGAATGGAATCATAATAATAGCGATGATTGCAAGCTCAGGATTGATGTTGTACATAATGAAAAATGCACCGAAAAACGTCATGATAGCGATAAAGAAATCTTCCGGTCCATGATGGGCCAGTTCGCCAATATCGAATAAATCATTTGTGATACGACTCATTACATGTCCTGTTTTGGTATTATCAAAAAAGCGAAAGGATTGGCGTTGTACATGGGTAAACAGTTGTTCACGCATGTCCGTTTCAATATTGATTCCAAGCTTGTGGCCTAAATAACTGACGATAAAATTCAGTAAGGTACTGAGTAAATAAACGGCCAGCAGGAGGACACTTACGGTTACAATCGTACCCCATTCGCCGGTAGGCAATAATTGGTCAATGAACCACTGGACTGCCAATGGAAATGCAAGCTCTAATATAGCCACGATTATGGCACTGGTGAAGTCGATGATAAATAGTCGTTTATGGGGGCGATAATAAGAAAAGAATTTCCTAATCATATAAGTTCTCCTTGGTATTTTTAATACTGGCAATTATAACGGAAAATGGTCCTAAACACGATAGAAAACTTCAGAACTCGAAGGAAATCAAAGTATTTCAAGTTCCGAATGTTTTTTGACAATTTAAAGAGGGGACGTTAAAATGTATAAGTTGTCTTTTACTGATAAATCAATCGGACCTTTATTATCAGTATATTTTGCACATTCATTTACAAAAACGTATGTGTAATTATTAAAAAGAAAGTAGGGAAAAGAATGGCGACAAAACAAGAAATCGTCCAGTCGGTTCCTCAAAAAGGATTCTTTGGACATCCAAAAGGCTTATTAAGCTTATTCTTTACAGAGTTTTGGGAGCGTTTCTCCTACTACGGAATGCGCGCAATCCTGCTCTACTATATGTACTATGAACTAAACCAAGGTGGACTTGGTTTGGACAGATCGACAGCGAACTCGATTATGGCGGTATATGGATCACTCGTATACATGTCGGGGATTATCGGGGGCTGGATTGCTGACCGTCTATTCGGTACAACCAAAACCGTATTCTACGGTGGAGTAGCCATCATGTTAGGACATGCAGTCTTGGCATTACCTGGCGGAATCACGACACTATTCATTTCAATGGGCTTAATCATTATTGGTACAGGTTTATTGAAACCTAATATCTCTAGCATCGTGGGAGATTTGTATGCGGAAAACGACGTTCGTCGTGACTCTGGATTCAGTATCTTCTACATGGGTATTAACATGGGTGCATTCATTGCGCCATTAATTGTAGGTACTATCGGAATGGAATATAACTTCCATTTAGGATTTGGACTTGCATCAATCGGTATGTTCCTTGGATTAGTTGTATTCGTTGCTACGAAAAAGAAATTCCTTGGACTTGCAGGATCTCATGTTCCGAATCCAATGACTAAAGGTGAGCGTAAAACTGTATTCACGCGTATTGCGATTGCATTAGTTGCCATCTTGATTATTGGTTATATCTTGATTGAAAAAGGTATCATGACAATCGATGTCTTTACGATGATCGTTTCAATCTTGGGTATCGTCATTCCTACGATTTTCTTTATCGTAATGTATCGTAGTTCAAAAACGAACGCAGATGAAAAATCTCGTGTTCTTGCGTACATTCCATTATTCATCTCGGCGATGGTATTCTGGGCAATTCAAGAGCAAGGGTCAATCATCCTAGCTCAATATGCAGATGAGCGAACTAACTTAGCGATTGGTTCGTGGGAAATTAACCCAGCTTGGTTCCAATCGTTAAATCCATTATTCGTTATTGGGTTTGCACCAATATTTGCATGGTTATGGGTACGTCTTGGTGTTAAACAACCGTCAACACCTAAGAAATTTGCCCTTGGTTTATTCTTTGCGAGTATGTCATTCTTAGTGATGATTATCCCTGCTTACATGAATGGAACTGAAACTTTGGTTAGTCCATGGTGGCTAGTATTAAGTTTCTTCTTAGTAGTACTTGGGGAATTACTTCTTTCTCCAGTCGGAATATCAGCAACTACGAAGCTTGCGCCAGCAGCATTCGCTGCACAAACAATGAGCTTATGGTTCTTAACGAGTGCTGCTGCTCAAGCAATCAATGCGCAAGTCGTGAAATTCTACAATCCTGAAACTGAAATCGTCTATTTCGGTGTCATCGGGGCTGTTGCATTGATAATCGGTTTAGTGTTATATATTTCTTCACCAATGATCGAGAAGTTTATGCGTGGCGTACGTTAATGCACATTTTAAAGCCTACCGATATTTATCGGTAGGCTTTTTTTGTATGGATTGAAGAGTGGTGGAAGTTAAACGATGTACTTATTTATCGTACATTTGCGCTTGCCGCATGTTCCGCATGAGCCAACAAGTATGAAAACCACATATTTGTGGGTCTCAGGTATTAAAAGTGCTGCTCCTGCGGTTACTCGTCGCAAAGAATATGGTCAAATTACCTTTGACCATATTCTTTCTTGCGGCTTGCTATGCGCAAATGTACTCTTTCGATTTTTTATGAAATTTTCATTATAGCAGGCAGAGCCTTTGTGTATGATAAGGGAGCCGATTCCCTCTAATTCGCATTAAAAGTTAACAAATCCATTATCTAATAATTACTTTCAATATCACGTTTAAGATTACAGTCAGCAATTTAAGAACTCCTCTTTTTTCATTCTGTTTTTGCATGCGATATTGTCGGTCTTTTTTCAAAATCGGGTATTCTTTTTCCAAATCCTTCATTGAAATCACTCCTTAAAATACATATTCAACAAAAGGTAAAAATTCCCTTCATCTCAAAAAAGATTTCCAATTGAAACCTTTTCGCGATACACTCGTATTATAGTTAGAAAGAAAATTGAGGTAAAGGTGGCGACAACATGAAAAAGTGGATGACACTTATGGCTACTAGTGCATTAGCGCTAAGTTTAGTTGCATGTAACACATCAGCAACTCCAACTTCCAAAACGTCAGAAGAAAACACAAGTGATTTAACACTTAAACAAGTATTTGAAAAGTCATTAGCACAATCAGAATCTATCGAAAGCCTTAGTGCAGATCTTGATATGGTTCAAAAAATTGAAGTTCCCGCTCAAGATGTAGCAATGGATACATCTTCAAAAATGACAATGGATTTGATTGTCGATCCTTTGAGCATGCATCAAAAGGGTACTACGTCGACGACGATTCCAGGTGAAGAGTCAACAGGACAGCCACAAGAAATCGAAATGGAAAGTTTTATGACTGCAGATGGATTCTTTACACAAGATAACATGTCACAGCAATGGACGAAGTTGCCGAAAGATATGTACGAACAAATGATTTCCATTTCACAAAAACAAGCTGATCCATCTCAACAGCTGAAGGATTTAGAGATATTCATGGATGACTTCACATTCAATCAAGATGATAAAGAATACGTTTTGAAATTGTCTGCGTCTGGGGAAAAGTTTAATGAATTGATCCAAAAACAGTTAGCAGAAACTATGCCGGAGCTGGGTGCGGATGAACAAGAAATGCTGAAAGAATTAAATGTCAAGAAAGCTGACTACGAAATCCATATCGATAAAAAAACATTTAATACAACGGCATTAAATGTAGTGATGGACATGACAATGGCAGTAGACGGGGAAGAAATGAACATGTATCAAGATATGAAATCCACTTTTAGTAATTACAATGGAGTTAAAAAGATAGTGGTGCCTCAAGAAGTACTAGATAACGCAAAAGAAATGTAAAAAAACAGCCTTTCCGAGATATGATTCTCGGGAAGGCTGTTTTATTGATATAGATTTTAAAAGTATAGAGATTTTCTGCAAAGTTATTGGGACTTTAATAAGTAAATCCAGCTGGTGTGTTTTTGACTACAACAACTACTTTGTGTTCATCCAGTTTTTCTTCTAATTGTTCTGCTTCCAGTTGACTAAAACCGAGCTCTTCGAATTGCGCACGAAGTTCGTCACCTTTTTTGCGGAAAACATTCGCAAGGGATGTACCTAACCCTTGTTCCGCAACACCGATTGTATTCGCATCTGCCATATCAGCTACTTGATTTGTACGATGATTTTCATGAGTAAGTACGTAGATATCGTCCTCATGTACGCCTTTAGCTTTAATCTCCTGAATACCACGAATCGCTTCATCATCTGTTAAATACTCTTTATAGGTTACACTCATTTTAAAATCTCCTTTCAAATCGTTTATTCTGACACAATAGTACTTTACCACTCTCAACCATGATTAAACGAAATAGGCTTAATTTCAAACGAAAGACTTAGACCACCAACCAATTATTGGGTAAGGAGTTGTAGGAATATGATAGAATAACTTTTAATAAGGAGCGTGAATGCTGTGAAAAAATGGTTTTATCCTTTGGCAGTTGTGACCTTTATTGGCTTCATCACGCTGTTTTTCAGTTTTACTCACGATGAAATGGTTAAATTTGATGAAGCAATAGGAGAAGCACTGATCGGAAACGAATATATTAGATTCTTTCATTACTTTGGGGAGCCAATCTGGATTGTCTCAGCAGCCGTTCTTTTGATTGTCTACCTCGCATTTAAAAGCCGAAACTATCGTGGAATGTTGTTTGTTCTATTTGCCGTTGGTGGAGGAAATATTATAAATCTCGCAATTAAAGAATGGGTGCAACGGGCTCGTCCTGATATTCCGCATCAATTAACGAGTTTCAGTTTTCCATCCAATCATGCCATGGTGGGCTTACTGTACATTTTTACATATGCATATTTTTTAACTGAAAATCGAGCATCCACTAAATGGCGTATCGGAATCTGGCTTAGTGCAGTTACCTTCACTTTGCTTGTTGGTTTATCACGCATTGCGGGTAACAACCATTATGGTACGGATGTGCTTGCAGGTTGGATGTGTGGCTATTCACTCTTCATTCTCGTAGTCATTTGGTATGAGTGGCGAAATCGTCACATGACAAAAAGAGTGGCCCAACCAGAATAAATAGAGTCTTGCGCCAAAAAAATGGCGGAGGACTTTTTTTGAAAGTGGTGAATTGACATGTTTTCCATTACAGATGAATTGGTGGAATTAGGTAAGATTACAGATCATCTTTAAGAGAACAAGTGGCAGAGGACTGGCTAAAAATCGGTCAATATTTGAAGGAGTTAACATAATGATTCAGGAAAAAGCAATAAAACATGCACAGTATGTAAATTCACAAGTGTCATACTTAGGTGAAGGAGCATGGCATCAAGCATGGAAATTAACATCCCCGCAGCATAAATCGTTGGTTCTTCGGATTCCAAAGAAAATCGCATATAAAAAAGAAGTTGCCTACGATGCAAATGCGTTACTAGCAGAGTATGGAGGTACGGAAAAATACTATAGTTGGGTGAATAATGTAGTACCTGGAGCAGCTCCAGAGAAGTTTGTTTATCATGTTTCGGAAGATTTGACGTATACGATAGAATCTTTTGCTGGAAGTCATATGGATTTACATGACTTAAATAGAGAAGATTCCCAAAAACTAGGATCCGAATTAGGAAAATTATATCGTAAACTGGAACAAGTAAACCATGGTCTCGAAGGGTTTGGTTTTTTTGATTGGAATGAAGAAAGTGGTCTGCACGGTCATTTTTTAGGCGATTTCCATGAATTCGTTACAGCTGAAAGCAAGGAAATAATAGACGACTACATGGATTTATTAACAAAGAGACCAATCTTTAATAAACCTGAAATTAAAGAGGCAATTCTACGAATATGTGAAAATCGTTTAATAGAGATTGGTTCACCCGTACTAACAAATCAAGATGCATCACCAGAAAACTGGTTAGTGGATAATGGACAATTTCGGATCATTGACCCTTTACCTATCTTATATATAGGTGAAGTAATGGCAGCAAACTTTATGAACCTATATGAAACATTATTTGTGGAACTTGCGCATACAGAACGGTATGGTAAACACCGTTTTCATGAATGTAGGGAAACATTACAATCGATAGCAAATGGTTTTGAACTGGGCTATTGTGGACAGAACGCTGATTTAATCCGCAAATTGAGAGGTGAACAGATTATTCAAGTCCTGAATTGCGCCGTCAGCCACAATCAAATGTTTATTGAAGGTTTGAACGAAGAACAAATTATCCGTTACGGCACAAAAGAAGATGTTGAAAATCGGCTGACTGTATTTGCCGAAAAACTAATTGAATTACAAGACCAGGTATAAATTTTTATCATGGTTAACCTGATTTTTTATAATGAAGTTACGAGTAAGAAACATATCTCATACAATTAACCCAGATATGAGGAGCGAAATGACAAAGGTCATTTTGCTCTTTTTTGTATGACGTAAATGCCAAAAGGTCAGACTGAGACCGATAGAACACTCAAAGATGTAGAGAAGCGCTAAAATTTTTTAGATTTTCAGAGTTGTAGAATTGCGTTTATAGAACTATACTGATGTGTAAAGATAGATGATGACAAGTGTCAAGACAAGGAGAGCTCGCATGACGACAATAAGAGAAAAAGAGAATAAACCGATTTCCCGGAATAAATTATTGGGAATTGCCGGTCTTGGGTGGATGTTCGATGCGATGGACGTAGGAATTTTATCTTTCGTTATAGTAGCACTCGCGAATGAATGGGCTCTAACTCCTGGTCAAATGGGATGGATAGGAAGTGTAAACTCCATCGGAATGGCAGTGGGGGCCTTTGTGTTTGGGATATTCGCTGATCGGATTGGACGGAAGAATATTTTTATCGTGACACTTGTTCTATTTTCAGTGGCGAGTGGATTGTCCGCGTTGTCTGCTTCCCTTACAATCTTTTTGATATTCAGATTTTTTGTAGGAATGGGTTTAGGTGGGGAACTGCCTGTTGCATCTACATTAGTATCTGAAAGTGTGGAAGCAAAAGAACGTGGTCGAGTCGTGGTATTGTTGGAGAGTTTCTGGGCAGCTGGATGGCTGATTGCAGCAATTATTTCTTATTTCGTTATTCCAGTCCATGGCTGGAGAGTTGCCTTAATCATTACTGCTTTGCCAGCAATATATGCAATTTATCTACGATTGAACTTACCGGACTCTCCGCAATTTACGGCAAAACGAGTTCGGGAGCGCACATATGCTCAAAATATTAAAGCGGTATGGTCAAAAGCTTATGCAAGGCCAACGTTGATGTTGTGGATCTTATGGTTTACAGTTGTGTTTTCATATTACGGAATGTTCCTATGGTTGCCGAGTGTCATGGTAATGAAAGGCTTTACGTTGATTAAAAGTTTCGAGTACGTGCTGATCATGACTATTGCACAATTACCAGGTTATTTTACTGCAGCATGGTTAATTGAAAAAGCAGGTCGTAAATTCGTGTTAGTCACTTACTTACTAGGCACAGCTACCAGCGCATTTGTATTTGGGAATGCGGATACTACGATGTTATTGATTGTATCTGGCGCGTTCTTGTCGTTCTTTAATTTAGGTGCATGGGGTGCTTTATACGCGTATACACCTGAACAATATCCTACTGTTATTCGAGCAACTGGTACCGGTATGGCGGCTGCTGTAGGACGAATTGGCGGGATTTTAGGACCATTATTGGTAGGGACACTTATTACAAGGGGCTACGATATCGGTTGGGTGTTCGGCATTTTCTGTATCGCAATCGTTATTGGTGTGTTGGCAGTTGTTTTACTGGGGAAAGAAACGAAACAGCTGGAACTCGAATAATACAGACGGGAGATTCTCTTTAAAAGGGAATCTCCTTTTTTATGGTTTTCTTTGAAATTGGATGGAAACCTTTCATTCTCCGTAAACGTATAACAAGTTAAAGGGGGATTTGGAAATGAGTGTAAGAGAATTCGATATAAATATCAGTCCCGTTGAGGCAATGAACAAAATTCATAATGGGGTGATCGGAGGAAGCATTTCGGGAAAACTAGTAAACTAGTAGATTACTATGAACGCGTTTCTGGAGATCATCAAGTTGTGGTATTTGTTCTGGAAAAATTCTTCATGCGAACGAGTAATCGCTCTTCCATGACGGTAACCATTGATAATTTCGGTGACGCAACGAAAGTGCATGCCGTGGCATCCGGAAGTTCTGAAAGTCCGTTTTTTAGATTTGATTGGGGAGCGGGCGACAGTTTTGCGAATAGTGTGGAAAATGCGCTGGCACAACATATTATAAGTTGATAGAATAAAGCTACTAAATATGTGTGGTAAGGGAGAGTCGGCTATGTTCAAAAGAATTGACACCGTTTTTTTACCAGTGCAAGACACAAAACGCTCAATCGAATGGTTTAAAGAGAAGTGTGGATTTAAATTGCGATGGCATGATGAGGAAAATGGTTATGCAGCAATGGACATCGGGAATGGAGAAACAGCTTTTACGCTCGTGAGAAATCCACAAATGGGTTCGAGTAAACCTGAAGAACATGAATGGTTCAATCTCTATACAACGGATATTCATGCTACCCATCATTTCATGTTAGACGCAGGAGTCGATGCAACACATGTGCAAACTGGAGGAAACGTAGAATTCTATCAATTTAAAGATATTGATGGCAATACGATTGGAGTCTGTTCATTTGAAGAAGACGCAGCTTAAGCATAGAAAAATCCTGATTGTGGGATCGGGAGGAGCTGGGAAATCCACGTTATCTCGCCAATTGGGTGAAAGGCTGGGTTTGCCTGTCGTGCATTTGGATGCTATGTTTTGGCAACCAGGATGGAATCCTTCACCACGTCCTGAATTTATGGAAAGAGTAAAGAAGGAATTAGCGAAACCCGAGTGGATCATTGATGGAAATTATGACTCCACCATCGAATTACGTGCGCAGTATGCAGACCTTATTATCTATCTTGATTTCTCGAATGTCGTATGTCTCTATCGCGCATGTAAACGTGCGTGGATATATCGAGGGACAACACGGCCGGATATGGGGAAAGGTTGTCCAGAAAAAATAGATTGGGATTTTGCCCGGTGGATTTGGCGTTACCCAAAAGATGCACGGCCTGAGATGCTCGCTGTTCTAGCCAAAGTCCAGACAGACGTCATAACACTGAAAACACCAAATGAAGTGGAACAATGGCTACAACAAATAGATGACATAAAAAAGAGTGAATCATCCACTTAAGGATGATTCACTTTTTTTTATGATGTTTTTAACGTCGAGTAAACGACAAGGCGATCTTCGTAATAAGAACCTTTTTTATTGTATTCAACAGTACACGTGATGAGGTTCAATCTACTGCCAGTGCTGAATCCGAATATCTCTCTAAGGGGGGATTCATCAACCGGGTAGATTTCAACTCGATCCACAATGAATACAAGTTTCGCACCATCAAATCTATCCGAACCACAACAGAATTCGCCTCCTTATCACTTGGAAAAGGTTTAAATCTTCCTCAATTTGGACATTGTATATTTAAGAGAGTTCATAATCTGCGGTGGTAGTATCGTATGCATACTCAACATTCAGACTGTCAACTTTCCATCTCAAAAAGGTAGGGATTCCTTTTAACGTTAAATTTGTGTGTATAAGCAATCCTCCTGTATTACGAATAAATAATTCAGAATATTCGTTAAATGAATATTAAAATATTTATTCAAAACTGCTAATTTAATATACTATCAAAAATTTCGACAGTCTAATTAAAAGAAGGAGAGTGAAGGCATGGCGAAGAGAGTGAAGAAGTTTTCTAGACGTGATTTCCTGAAAACTTCAGGGGTGGCAACTGGTGCACTTATTGGAGGGGGAATTCTTGGTGGTTTGATTGGCTACAATTCAAAAAATGCAACGACTACGCCGACTGAAACCAAGCATGGAGGTCACACGGAAACGGGGACGACGGATAAAGGTCTAATGTTTTTTACAAGCGAGCGAGAGTTTCAAGTACTAGCCAACGCAACTGAACGGATTTTTCCGAAAGACGATTTAGGTCCTGGTGCTATTGAGCTTGGGGTACCGTATTTTATCGACAGTCAATTAGCAGGGCAGTATGGTAGTAACTCTAAGGAATACATGCAAGGGCCATTTGCTATTGGTGCGCCTACCCAGGGATATCAAAGTCGTCTGACACGTGCTGAAATCTTTAGACAAGGTATTGCAAAAATGGAAGCCGAGTCGTCGAGCAGATTCGATAAAGGATTTTCGGATCTAGAAGGTGCACAAATGGATGAAATATTGACAGCAATTCAAAAGGACGAAATAAAAATGGAAGGAACAACATCTGCATTTTTCTTCCGTCTACTTCGGACTGCAACACTGGAAGGTGCTTATTCAGACCCTATGTATCGTGGGAATAATAATATGGACGGTTGGAGAATGAAAGAGTTTCCTGGCCACCAAATGGCTTATATCAATGTAATCGACAAAGCGGAATTCCAAAAAATCGAACCACAATCTTTAAGTGGGAAGCACTAGGACAGGGGGGAATTAAATGGTAAAAACTTTACCGAAAGTAGACGTTGTGACTGTAGGAGTTGGATGGTTAGGGGGAATCATAGCAGCCGAATGTGCAAAGGCAGGCTTGAAAGTAGTAGGCTTGGAGCGCGGAAAAGAACGAAGTACTGAAGATTATATGAAGGTGCATGACGAATATAGATATGCAATAAGGTACGAACTCATACAGAATCTATCAAAAGAAACGATAACCATTCGGAATAACCGTGGGATGCAAGCACTTCCGATGCGACAATTAGGTTCATTTCTTTTAGGAGAGGGACTTGGAGGCGCGGGTACACACTGGAATGGACATACATGGCGTTTTCTTCCTTACGACTTCCAAATAAAGACACTAACAGAAAAAAAATATGGTCCCAAAAAGTTGTCTTCAGACTATTTACTTCAAGATTGGGGTATTACATATGATGAGTTGGAACCCTACTTTTACAAGTTTGAAGAAACCGCCGGAATCTCAGGTGACGAAAAAAATCCATTTGCGGGCAAACGGTCAAACCCATTTCCAACGCCACCGATGAAGAAGACACCAATATTGCAAAAATTTGAAACGGCAACGTCCAAACTTGGCTATACACCATTTATGCTACCGTCAGCAAATTTGTCAGAAGCGTATACAAATCAGGATGGACAAACGATCAATGCCTGTCAATACTGTGGTTTTTGTGAACGTTTTGGTTGTGAATATGGGGCAAAGTCATCTCCTGAAGTTACGGTCGTTCCAACGGCAAGAAAAACGGGGAATTTTGAAGCACGCTTTGAAGCCAATGTGGTGGAAGTCATCAAGAGCGGAAATAAGGTTACTGGCGTCAGGTATTTGAACACGTTGTCGGGTGAAGAGTTTATTCAGCCTGCTGAAGTGGTTGTTCTAACAAGTTATGTCATGAATAATGCAAAATTATTAATGATATCGAAAATTGGTGAGCAATATAATCCGGATACCGGGCGTGGAACATTAGGTAAAAACTATTGCTATCAAATTTTACCGGGCGCAACGGGTTACTTTGAAGAACAAATGAACACGTTCATGGGGGCAGGTGCACTGGGGATAAGCATTGATGATTTTAATGGCGACAATTTCGATCATAGTGATTTGGATTTCATTCATGGTGGGAGCCTCTCTCTCCTTCAATCAGGTGCAAGACCGATTGAAACAAATCCGATTCAAAAAGATGTACCTACGTGGGGCGCGGAATTCAAGAAAGCGTCCATATATAACTATACCCGTACTCTTTCAATTGGGGCACAAGGAGCATCCATGCCACATAAAGAGAACTACCTATCATTGGATAGTAAATATAAAGATGCATACGGTTTACCTCTTCTTCAAATGACATATAATTTTACCGATCAGGACCGTGCGCTTCATAAATATATTACGGAAAAGTCTGCTGTTATCATGAAAGAAATGGGTGCAAAAACAGTCGAAAGCCGAACCCCGATCACGGATTACGATATTGTCGCCTATCAAACGACGCACAATACGGGTGGGACAATTATGGGTAGCAGTCCCGAAAATAGTGTAGTGAATAATTATTTGCAGCATTGGGATGCGGAAAATCTATTCGTTGTAGGTGCGGGTAACTTCCCACACAACGGAGGATACAATCCTACAGGTACGGTGGCAGCATTTGCGTATCGTGCTTCGGAAGGCATTATCAAATACAGTAAATCGGGTGGATCACTCGTATAAAAAAGGAGGAATACAAATGGGTGGATTAGGAGCAATAGGAGTACCGGGATTAATCATTATTCTTGTCATTGTACTCATCGTATTCGGACCAAAAAAATTACCAGAAATCGGATCGGCAGTAGGTAAGACATTCTCGGAATTTAAAAAGTCGACAAGAGGTCTAATGGATGACGACGAGCCAGTGAAAAAAGATGAAAAGAAATCTGAAATCGTATAGAAGGTGTAGATATGGACCCATACGAACATCACGACAAGAAAATACTAAGTCCATTGGACAAGAAATTGGTGGAAGAAGTAGGCGCAACAACTGAAATGGTTGATGAAGATGCGATTGAAAGCGACGAAGGCACCCTAGTGGATCATCTAACGGATTTACGGAAACAAATCATTAAAAGTGTGGTCGTGTTTCTTTTTTTCTTCATTGTTGTATTATCATCCATAAACCTATGGTTTCCATTAGTGACTAGAGGCAATGAACTGATTGTGCTTGGGCCACTTGAAGTGGTGAAATTCTATATGTCGATTTCCAGTGCACTGTCTCTCGGTTTTTCACTACCCTTTATCTTTCATTTTCTCGGGCAATTCGTTAAACCGGGATTGAATCATACAGAGAGTCGATTTATTGGTATTTACTCTCCACTTATGCTCGTCCTGTTTGTGGTTGGTATTTCATTTGGATATTTTGTTGTGAATCCCTTGAGTTATCAATTCTTGATTAATATTGGCGAAGTGAATTTTGAAGTGATGGTTTCAGCAAGTGAATATATTCACTTTTTATTAATGACGACGGTCCCGCTAGGCCTGCTTTTCGAATTGCCTATCATCGCAATGTTTTTGTCAGCCATAGGCGTTTTGACATCAGTAAATATGAGAAAGGTTCGAAAATGGTCTTATGTGATACTGGCGATTATTTCGACAACAGTGACACCACCAGACTTTATTAGTGATTTCATGGTGCTGATTCCGATGATATTGTTGTATGAAATCAGTATTTTGTTAGTCGCAAAACTTGAACGCAAACAAATTTCAGCCAAAGAATTATCCATCTCCCAAGACTAGGGGGATGGATTTTTTTTGTTTATCGTACATTTACGCTAGCGGCATGTTTTGCATGAGCAAAAAAGTATGAAAACCACATACTTGTGGGTCTCACGCTTGGGCCCACATGAAGTGGCGTTTTTAACCTTCGTCTTTGCTTGCCAGGCGCAAATACACTCTTTCATTTGTTCCTATAGCTTCTTTTAAACATTAATAGTTAAGGAATCAGCGCCACTCAAGCGGAATAACGGGATGGCGAGACCCGATTCCCGAATTTTAAAGAAAAGAATGTTCTATTAATCGACTGGCATTCGTTCACAATCATTTTAAAATTTTCTAAAAAGAGTGACATTTCCGGAGAATTTGTGTAATATCTACTATTAAAAACGATAGGGAGATAGAATCGGATGAAATTCAATGTGTTTATTCAACCTCAGGAATTTGAGGATAAAGCTAAACCGTTTCTAAAGCAAAATGAAGATTTATACAGTTTGTTTAACGGTGTGCTGCAGGGAATAAAAGCAGGTCGTTATGAAAATCCATTCATGGCTACGGTCGAAGAGGATGATCAAGTCGTGGCTCTCTTTCAAATGACACCCCCTCATCCACTGAATATTATTGTGGTTGATGAAACAAAAATGGCTGACATTTTGTCATATGCGGCGCAAGAGATTTCTAAAAGAAAAATTCCAGTTCCGTCGGCTGTCGGAGTGAAGCGTGTCGTAAATGCTTTTTCAGAAAAATGGCAGGAGCTGACGAAAAGTAAAGCCCGATTATTGATGGATCAAGGCTTGTACCGTCTGGATAAAGTCGAACAATCACTCGAAAAAAGTTCGGGATCTTGGCGCTATGCGCGAAAAGACGAAGCGCCATTACTGGCAACTTGGTATAAAGTGTTCGAACAGGATACGGGACTTAAAAGTTCCCCACCTGAAGTGATTAATGAGCGCGTCATACAGTTTCTTGAGGATCAGGAAGTATTCTTTTGGGAAGACAACGGGAAAGTCGTATCAATGATGAAAAAAGCACGTCCTTCTGATCGAGGGGTTACCGTATCATTTGTTTTTACTCCTCTCGAGGAAAGAAAAAAAGGCTATGCGCGGACGATGGTCGCTGCTGGAAGTGAAGAGTTGCTCAAAACATATGACTTCTGTGTACTATATACAGATATGTTGAACCCGACGTCCAACAAAATTTATCAGGAAATCGGTTACCGGAAAATTGCGGATTCCATTCACTTAGAATTTTTACCGGAAGATGGGCAATGAACTGTATTTTTTGCCGCATCATAAAAGGTGAGCTGCCAGCGAGAGTGGTAAAGGAAACAGAGGAAGCCATTGCATTTTTGGATATTGACCCCATTCAGAAAGGCCATGTGTTGGTTTTGCCAAAACGTCATGTGCCGGATTTAACAGACATGACAATAGAAGAAAATATGGTGGTTATGTCTCTTTGTCAAAATGTCATGAAATCCATAAGGGAATGTTATCCTGCAGAGAGTGTAACGATTATGCAAAACAATGGAGCGTGTATGGAAGTTCCGCATGTCCATTTTCATATCATACCGAGGTTTTCAGAAGATGGCTTCAAAGTGGTGGAACCTGTTATTGAAATAAGTAATGGTGAAATGGACGAAATTGCGCGTCAATTGAAAAGAAATATGGTATAATTTTGTTACTAAGTATGAAGGGACGATGGGTGACTGATGGATATCTAATCTGATTTCTATGCAAATGAACATTTTTGCAAAACGGAAATTGGATTCGTCTGCCCATTTATCCCATCATCTTAACTCTTTTTGTACATAAAGAGCTTTTTTGTGATGACTATAAATGATCAGTGAATCCTTCCGTACAAAAACGGAGGATTTTTTTATTTCTCCGAAATTGGAGGGATCATGATGACCTTACTAGGAAAATTACAGAACGTATCGATTCAATTTGGAAGTAAAACAATCTTGAAAGATGTGACGATGGACATCAGGCAAGGGGGATGCATTGGAATTGTCGGCGCAAATGGCGAAGGAAAATCAACCTTGCTGTCAGTCCTTGCGAACGAAAAGGAACCAAGTGAAGGGTTTATTCAGTGGTTCGGTGGCATACCGTCGATGCATTATTTTAAACAGCAAGTATCTGAACCACAAGAATTTTCCCCTGCTCAAAAGAGGGAATTGCATAAATGGCAAGTTCCAAAAGGTCGCTCATATGAATTAATGAGCGGTGGTGAACAAATGAAACAGAGGCTAGTGCAAGCTTTTTCAAATCAAGTTCAGTTACTGATTTTAGACGAACCGACAAATCATTTGGATCAGCAGAGCTTACATGAATTAATAGCGCAAGTTAAGCGTTTCAAGGGGACTGTTATGGTCGTTTCACACGACAGGCATTTCCTGGATGAAGTGGCTGATGGGATTTGGGAAGTGGAACATCAAGGTGTCAAAGCGTATGAAGGGAATTATTCGGTTTATTGCACTCTAAAAGAAGAGAGGCGAAAAGCGCAAACTCATCTATTTGAGGTGCAACAGAAAAAAATTGCCCAGATTGATGAACAGATTTCTTCTCTTCAAAATTGGTCTGCAAAAGCTCATTCACAATCGACCAAGCAAGAAGGATTTAAAGAACATTATCGGGTAAAAGCAAAAAGGATGGATACTCAAATCCGTTCGAAACGTAAGAGGCTTGAAGGAGAAAAAGCAAAAGCCGAGCTCAATCGTCCAACAGAAGAGAAAGCAGTGTCATTTTCGATTGAAGCAAACCGTAAGCAAGGAAACCGAGTGATTGAATCCAAGTCCGTCACTAAGACTTTCGGAAGTCACACACTTTGGAAAGATGCTTCATTCACCATTAAGCAAGGTGAAAGAGTTGCACTCGTGGGACCGAATGGATGTGGAAAGTCCACTTGGTTGAAAATGCTGATGGAAGAAGAACCGTATGAGGGTGAACTGTGGAGAACAAAAGCGATGCGTATAGGCTACTTGCAACAGTCCATAGATGATTTACCGGAAGAGAAAACTCCGGAAGAATGGTTTGTCCCTCATGATTTTGACTCCCGGGGAATGATTCAAACTTTGATGATCAATCTGGGATTCGGGAAAGATCATTGGCGATTGCCGATCAAGTCCATGAGTATGGGAGAGAAATTGAAATTAAAATTAATGGCATTCATGCTCGAACAAAAAGATGTATTGCTACTGGACGAACCGACAAATCACTTGGATTTACCTTCGCGTGAACAACTGGAGCAAACTTTGTCTACGTATCCAGGGACCATTATCGTTGTGACGCATGATCGATACTTTCTTGAGAAAATCGCCACAAAACTCCTGGTCTTTGAAGGTGGATGCATGAAAAAAATCGACATGACTTTTAAAGAATGGCAAAATCGCCAAGTTGAAACGGCACAACAGCAACAACTGTTGAAGCTCGAAACAGAAAGACAGGCAATCCTAGGCGAAATCAGTTTTATATCCAAACAGGATTCGAAATATGAGGTACTTGACCAACGTTTCAATGAATTAACTGCTCAAATAAATGCTTTAAAGTAGTAAGCTGCATCCACTCGATTACACTAATCGAGTGGATGTGTTTTTTTATGAATAAGTCTAAGAAAATATGCATATTTCATATGATTAACGGGTAATAGAAAAAGGATATACATACTGAAGCTTAAAAGGGGCAGAGGCTGTGATTCGATTTAATAAAGTAACGAAAAGGTTTGCGGATGGGACGGAAGCATTAAAAGATGTTTCATTGACCATTCCGACAGGCATGTTAACGGTGATTATCGGTCCCAGTGGATGCGGTAAAACCACATTGATGAAGATGATTAACCGACTGGAAGTACCTACCACAGGCGATATATTAATTGATGACCAATCTATTAAAAATCAAGATGAAGTGGGACTTAGAAGATCTATAGGTTACGTCATTCAGCGTATCGGCTTATTTCCCCACATGACTATCGCTAAAAACGCTGCATTGGTACCTACATTAAAAGGGTGGACTGCAGAAAAGACACAGGCCCGTGTCAACGAACTGATGGACATTGTTGGACTCGATCCGGAAACGTATTTGAACCGATTTCCACTTGAATTGAGTGGAGGTCAGCAACAACGTGTAGGCGTAGTACGTGCACTGGCTGGGGACCCGAACATTGTCTTAATGGACGAACCATTCAGCGCTCTCGATCCAATCAGTCGTGAACAACTTCAAGATGAATTGCGAAATCTTCAACAAGAAATTCAGAAAACCATTGTTTTTGTCACGCATGATATGGATGAAGCGTTGAAAATAGCTGACCATATTATTGTATTGCGAGATGGAAAATTGGAACAAGAGGGATCTCCAGAAGAGCTTATCCATCAACCTGCCAATGAATTTGTACGGAATTTTATCGGTGAAGAACGCATTAATCGTAAACGGTCATTTGGCAAATGGAAGATTGGGGAGTTGTCACCGTTTTACACTCAATCCAATATGAGAGAACAAATTGTTTCTATTAACTCTTCAGATGACGTGGAACAAGCAATTACCTTATTGGAAAAGCCCCATACAGATGTATTGGCGGTTTATACGAATGAAGAATTTGTCGGCTATCTTGACCAATCTTCGTTGTTGAAGGCAGTACTCGCAAAGGAAGAAGGTGCTTCTTCTTATGACTGATTTTTTGGATACGCTCCAAAGTCGCTCTGATCTTATTCAACAAGCGTTCCTCGAACATATCTATTTATCTTTCGTGGCACTGGCTATAGGCATTGCGATTGCCTTGCCGCTTGGAATGATGATTGCACGCTATCGAAAATACGCAGAACCTGTAATAGGCATAACTGCAATATTTCAAACGATACCGAGTTTAGCATTATTCGGTTTCTTGGTACCTCTCATCGGAATAGGCTCAAAAACAGCACTCATTGCACTTATTATTTATGCTTTGCTACCAATCCTCCGCAACACCTATACAGGGTTGACTAGTGTTGACTCATCGATTATTGAAGCGGGACGCGGAATGGGAATGACACGGACCCAGATATTAAAACAAATTGAGTTTCCGCTTGCTTTGCCATTTATAATGGCAGGTATTCGAACAGCTACCGTCTTGACAGTTGGGATTGCAACACTCGCCACGTTTGTGGGTGCCGGTGGTTTAGGGGATGTCATCTATCGAGGGTTGCAATCGTATAATAACTCGCTCGTTCTTGCCGGTGCACTTCCGGTAGCATTACTGGCTATCAGTTTCGATTTATTATTGAAATGGGTTGAAAAGAAAGCGACACCAAAAGGGATGAAAACACATTAGGAGGAAATGACATGAAGAAAAGGTTAGCGGGTATAGTACTTTTAACATCGTTAGCGTTAGTTGGCTGTGGCTCATCAAACGATGCTGGTGGCGACGTAAGTGAACCGATTGTAATCAGCGGGAAACAATTTACCGAGCAGTTTATTTTACCCCAAATACTCGGCCAGTACGTGGAATCCAAAACAGATTACAAAGTGGAGTATAAAGAAGGGTTAGGCGAAGTGGCGATATTGACACCTGCGCTTGAAAAAGGTGATATCGATGTCTATGTAGAATATACGGGAACAGGGTTGCAATCGGTTTTGGAGGAAAAGTTGGAACAAGATGAAAGCTCCGAAAGTATTCTGGAACGTGTTCGTAAGGGATATGAAGAAAAGTTCGGTGTCACATGGTTGGAACCATTGGGCTTTGAAAATACGTACACTTTAGCTTACAGCAAAGATAAACCTTATAATGCTGAGACCTATTCTGACTTGGTTGAAGCGTCGAAGTCAGAAGACATCGTGTTCGGTGCACCTCATGCTTTTTATGAGCGACCTGGGGATGGTTATGATGCATTGCTGAAAGTGTATCCGTTCGAATTCTCTGGTGAGGAAAGTCTGGATCCAAACGTAATGTACGAAGCGGTTAAACAAGGAGATGTTGATGTCATTACGGCCTTTACGACAGATGGCCGAATTGAACGATTCGATTTAGCCATCACAACAGACGATAAAGGTTTCTTCCCTAAATATGATGCAGCCCCACTTGTTCGTGAGGAAACACTCAAAACGTACCCTGAACTTGAAGATGTGTTAAACGAATTAGCAGGAATGATTTCTTTGGAAGATATGCAAAAGATGAATGCACGTGTCGATATTGATGGTGAAAAAGCAGAGGATGTAGCACATGACTTCTTGATTGATAAAGGTCTAATCAAGAAATAACTAATAGATGTAAAACAAAAAGCGCAACTCCTCAAGAGCTGTGCTTTTTGATCTTTACATAGTGTTTGGAATAGTTTCTTGTTTTTGTTGAACGAAAGGCCATAATACTTCGGCCCATACTTTATATCCGCGATCGTTCGGATGAATGCCATCCTTTAACGTAGATGGAAGGGTTATGTTTTTTGAAGACATATGGTAGAGCATAGCACCATGTGTATCAAAATAACGCCATCCCTGTTTTTTGATATAGGCAGCCGTTTCATCAACATAATCTGTAAACTTCAGGCCAAACTGATTAAGTGTTGGTCCAAATTTATTTTCGGTGCATGGATTTGGCGAAAGAAAAACGATGCGAGTTTCCGGTAATGCTTCAGCGTACAATTTGTATAGAGAATCCAATGATTTAAACGTATCATCCAAAGACACATTTTTATTGTGGTTATTAATTACAGATGTCTCAATAAATAAAACATCCGGTTGCTCTTTCAATATGGGAGCAGTCACATGATCTTCGAGTAACCTTACCGAAGTATAGCCTGAGTAACCATGATTTGAGATGATGAGGTCTTTCAGAGAATGGTTCGTATTTCGAAGATTTGCTTCGATACGTCCACGCCATGTTTTCGATTGATGGGAAGATCCAGATCCGCGTGTGACACTACTGCCAGTAACGGCCATTTTTGCTTGTCCTGAAATCATAGAACGGAAAACTAGATAATCGGCCAATGATTGGTTCGGATTGTATTTTGGATCGTACGTTTTAATGAGTGTTGGATTTGCGCTTACTTGATCTTGCTTTGTATCCGTTCTTGTATAAAAGAAGAGGAGTGAGCCCGCTGCAATCCAAATTAACCACTTCCAGTTGTTCATGCAGTCAACTCCTTATTAGCTTGTTTAAATAATATAATATTCAGTTAACTGTAATTCAATAGGAAAATAGATGTATGCAAGGGCGATTTATACTGATTTAGACGGTATTGGGTACTTTATGGCATTTTTCTTCATTTTTTCACGGGCCGCTAACATTAAATCTTCACCGATTACATCGGAGAACTGAAGCAAGTAAATGAACACGTCAGCCATTTCATCCACGATGGCTTGTTTGTCGTGAGCAATAGCTTCTTCGCCTGAACGCCATTGAAAGCATTCTAAAAGTTCACTTGCTTCCAATGAAATAGAAATGGCCAGACTACGTGCATCATGATTGCCTTCCCATCCACGATCGTCTCTAAATTGATTGATTTCATTTATTATCTCTTTCATTCTTATCATCCCCGTTTCAATAAAATTCAATGTATGCGCTTATTATAATAAGGCTATGTTTGTTGATAATGGATAGAAAATACGTGATTGCAGTTGAGCCTAGCAAGAATATGGTCAAAGGTGCTTGACCATATTCTTTGCTCCTACGATTATCGTCGAAGTGATGCTCCATATCACTAAATAGTAAGTGATGCTATCTTACTTACTGTAGTGGAAAGCGTCAGCCTGTTTCTGCATCGCTATAGCTTAACATAGTTAGTCTATAACAATAGAAAGGGGAATGTACATGAATTTCCAACCTATATCAGCCGACTTTTTTCAGCAAGCAACTATTAATCTTGCGAAAAATCTAATCGGACAATACATCGTCCATCAACATCCATCGGGTTTGGTCGTGGCCAAAATAATAGAAACGGAAGCATATATGGGACCTGAAGATCGTGCGGCTCATAGCTTCGGAAATCGTAGAACGAAAAGAACGGAAGTCATGTTTGGGGAAGCTGGCCTTGTTTATACCTATCAAATGCACACACATACATTGATGAATATCGTGAGCGGACCTGTCGGTAAACCCCAGGCTGTGTTATTACGCGCCGGTGAACCTATTGAAGGTCTCGACTTAATGCAACAATTTAGGGGGACAACCCCGATGAAAAATTGGACAAATGGGCCAGGTAAGCTTGCAAAAGCACTGGGAGTGGGCATGGGTTACTATGGCCACCATTGGTCAGAAGAACCTCTTTTCATTGCACCTGGACCGGGTAGTGAAGAAGTGGAAGTGGGTCCGCGTGTTGGCATTCAGAATTCTGGTGAAGCAGTTCACTATCCATATCGTTTTTCAGAAAAAGGACATCCAATGGTTTCAAAATACCGATAAGATGTTTAACGGTATATTTCAGTGGAATAATTAGTAGGAACAAACTTTAAGGAGTGAGTTGGAAATGGCGAAAATTGCAACTTTAATCACGAAAATGTTTGAAGACATTGAGTATATGGATCCCACGAGAGCTTTTAACGAAGCAGGTCATGAGGTATTTACAATTGAAAAAAAAGCAGGGAAAGAAGTGAAAGGCAAACAAGGGGAAGCGATGGTGAAGATCGATCACGGAGTCGATGATGTTAAACCAGAAGACTTTGATGCACTCTTTATCCCTGGTGGATTTTCACCTGATCTATTACGGGAGGACGAACGGTTTGTAGTATTTTCAAAAGCGTTCATGGATGCAAAAAAACCAGTATTTGCAATCTGCCACGGACCACAGTTACTAATTACAGCAAAAACTTTGGAAGGTCGAGATGCCACAGGCTATAAATCGATTGCTCAAGATATGTTGTACGCGGGAGCAAAATATGTGGATAAAGAAGTTGTGGTTTGCCAAAATCAATTGGTCACAAGCCGACAACCAGATGATATTCCTGCTTTTAACCGAGAGTCCTTGAAGTTACTAGAACAAATATAATCGGAAAATGTCTCGCATTAGCGAGCCATTTTTTTATATTATACTAGTAAGGAAGTAAATCTCTTGTTAAAGAGCTTATCATTTACTGGGGTGAACAGGTTTCATCTGAAAAAAATTACTAGTTCATTCCAAATAGGATACGGTATTTAGAAACGACATGTTCATGAGGTGAAAGGTATGAAGGAAAGTAATGAGTCACACAGGGCAAGAATAAATGAAGTGTTTGACTATTTGCATGCACATCCCGAAGTAAGTTGGAAAGAAGTTGGAACAACTGCTTACTTGAAAAAATTAATCGAACAAGAAGGGTTTACCGTTCAAACATTCGATGAATGCACGGGTCTTGTCGTTGAAGTAGGAGAAGGGGAAACGTGTATAGGGATTCGAGCAGACATGGATGCCCTTTGGCAAGAAGTGAATAGCGTATTCAAAGCAAATCACTCATGCGGTCATGACGCACATATGACAATGGGTGTTGGAACCTTGCTTGCGATGAAAGAAATAGGATTTCCCGAGGGTATTCGTCTTAAGTGGATTTTTCAGCCGGCTGAGGAAAAAGGGCAAGGTGCATTGAAACTATTAAGTCTTGGCGTTTTGGACAATGTTGATTATTTATATGGAGTTCATCTTCGGCCCATTCAGGAAATACCGAACGGGACTGCATCAGCTGCCATCTGTCATGGTGCTGCAGGTTTAATAAGAGGCACTATTCAGGGGGAGGATGCCCATGCGGCAAGACCTCATCTTGGAAAAAATGCCATTGAAGTCGGTGCTGCTATTATTCAGGGTTTGCAAGCAATAAGAATGGATCCACTAATCCCATGTTCCGTAAAAATGACCAAACTACAAGCCGGAAGTGAGACAGGTAATATCATTCCGGGAAAAGCATCCTTTACACTTGATTTGCGGGCTCAAACAAATGATGCCATGCGTACACTTCGAACAAAGGTATGCGAAGTGATTCAAAGTGTGGAATCAATATATCATGTAAAAATCCAATATATTGTCCATGAAGGATTGGTAGCGGCAATCGTGAATGAAGATGCCTATCATTTGATGGCAGAGGCAATCAGCGAAGTAATCGGTGCCGATAATTTACAACCTCGAATTGAAACTCCTGGTGGTGAAGACTTTCATTTTTATTCCTTATATAAACCAAATATAAAAGCTACGATGTTAGGTCTCGGCTGTGATTTGTCCCCAGGACTCCATCACCCGAACATGACATTCAATCACAACTGCTTACATACCGGAATCGCAATACTCACCCAAACCATTTTGAATACAATTAAATCGATTTCTGCAAAATAAGATTGCCTTGGCAATCTTATTTTTTTGTATGGATCTAATAACCGTCGGTATTTATAATTCAGTATTGCATACATAAGTGAATGCTTATATAATCGTATTATTATTAATGGATTAGGAGACGCTTATGGACTATATAGCACTAGAACAGTATTTAAAAGGCATTGGTGACCAAAATCGGTTAAGAATCTTAACGTATCTCATGCATGAGTCATTATGTGTCTGTGAGTTAACGGAACTTCTTGAAATGACGCAACCGGCAATCAGTCAGCATATGCGAAAGCTAAAGGCTGCAGGTATTGTGAGTGAAGAAAAGCGTGGTCGTTGGACAATTTGGTCATTAAACGTTCGTCATCCACAATATCCGGTATTAATACATTTGCTCAGTTTACTACCTACGCCTGCACGTACGGTAGAAGATTTAATTATAGAAGGCAAAAAAGTCATGTGTGAGGCATAAGTGGAGGAACTAAAATGGTTTTATGGTTAGCAAGTATAGTTTTTATCGTGACATTAATTTTTGTCATCTGGCAACCGAAAGGGTTATCGATTGGTTGGTCGGCGATGGCTGGAGCGGCAATCGCACTTCTTGTAGGTGTAGTTAATTTTCAGGACGTCATTGATGTAACAGGATTCGTCTGGAATGCAACACTGACGTTTATAGCGTTGATTATTATTTCATTGATTTTGGATGAAATCGGTTTCTTCGAATGGTCGGCACTTCATATGGCCAGCTTTGCAAATGGAAGTGGCATTCGCATGTTTTTGCTCGTGACTCTACTTGGGGCTACAGTCGCCGCTTTATTTGCGAATGATGGTGCAGCTTTAATCTTGACGCCGATAGTGTTAGCAATGGTACGTGCACTTGATTTCAAAGAGAAAATGATTTTACCATTCATCATGGCTTCTGGATTTATTGCGGATACCACATCCTTGCCATTTGTGATCAGTAACTTGGTGAACATCGTTTCAGCTGATTTCTTTGGCATTGGCTTTATCGAATATGCGTCACGGATGTTAGTACCAAACTTATTCAGTGTAGCGGCAAGCATGCTCGTCCTGTATTTGTTCTTTGGTAAATCAATTCCAAAACACTTTGACGAAAAAATGTTAAAAGAACCAAAGGAAGCATTGAAAGATATCCGGATGTTCCATATTTCATGGTACGTACTGAGTGTATTACTAGTTGGATATTTCTTGAGTGAATCATTGAATATTCCCGTTTCCTTCATTGCCACTGCAGTAGCATTGATTTTCTTATTCCTTGCCCGCAAAAGCAAAGCCGTTCACACACGGAATGTCATCAAAGGGGCTCCGTGGGCTATCGTTTTCTTCTCTATTGGTATGTATGTTGTTGTATATGGTCTTCGCAATGTAGGCTTAACATCAGTGTTGACTGATTTAATCGAATGGACAACCAGTCATGGCCTATATGCAGCAACGATTGGGATGGGCTTCATAGCGGCAATTCTATCATCAATCATGAACAATATGCCGACGGTCATGATTGATGCAATTGCCATTGCCGATACGAATACATCCGGCGTGATGAGGGAAGCGTTGATGTATGCAAATGTCATCGGGTCTGATTTAGGGCCGAAAATGACGCCAATCGGTTCTCTGGCAACGTTATTATGGTTGCATGTTTTAAGTCAAAAAGGCGTAAAAATCTCTTGGAGCTATTATTTTAAAGTAGGGGTGTTATTAACCGTTCCTACACTATTCATTACTTTAACAGGACTGTATATATGGTTGACGATAATTCACTAAAAAGGATGAGACTGATGGAAAAGAAAATTTTTTACTTTTTATGTACAGGCAATTCATGTCGTTCACAGATGGCAGAAGCTTTTGGTCATATGTACTTAGGTGACGAGTTTGAAGTTTATTCTGCTGGTATCGAAGCTCACGGTCTTAATCCAAATGCGATTAAAGCAATGGATGAAATCGGGATCGATATTCGCAACCAAACATCAGATGTTATCGACCCAAGACTTTTGAACAAAGCAGATTTCGTGGTTACTCTATGTGGTGACGCTAATGACAAATGTCCCATGACTCCACCTCATGTGACTCGTTGGCACTGGGGCTTTGACGATCCTGCCCGAGCTAAAGGAACTGAAGATGAGAAATGGGCGGTATTCCAACGCGTGCGTGACGAAATTGGAGCACGTATCAAACAATTCTCTAACACAGGAAAATAAACCAAAAGAGACATCGTGGGATCCTCCACGATGTCTCTTTTAAAAATTTTTACCCATATAAAACTCGTTTACGTAACTTCCATCAATGAGTAATGAGTTAGGGCGGTTGCCTTCAATTCTATAACCCATTTTTTTATATAGTCCCAAGGCACGTTCGTTTTTCTCCACGACTGTCAGTTCCAAGCGGGTTATCCCAACTTCATGTGCCCAAGTCTCTGCTTTTTTCATTAATGATGTCCCCACATTTTGTCCATAATACGCTTGTCGTACACCGATTACGAGCGAAGCGCGATGATGCGCCCGGGGGGCAGGACCGGCAATCAATGCAACGAAACCAGCGAATTCGCCATTAAGAATGCAAACAAACATCCCGGAGTTTGCGGATTTTTTCCACTCACCGATACGTTTGCGAATGGACTGGACGGTCATTTTTCGTTCATCTTTTCCAAATAACATAAAATCCGATTCTGCATCAATATCTTGATACAGACGAATGATTGCACGTGCATCGTCCAAGTCTACGGGACGTATAATTATAATATTTTCGGGTTTATTTGAAGAAGAAGGATCATAATCGAATGCTTCGGTTACTTTAACAAAAGTTACGGCTCTACCTAAGTCAATGCGTTTTACTGTATAATCTGAGTCAATCCACGCCAAGAAATGAGATGCAGGAGGTTTCGTCTTTTTCCACCAGCTACTATTTAAATAAGCTGCGTTTGGCAATTGTTGACCGACAATATTTTCGATTGATGTATATGTAAGGGTGACTTCATTTTGATTAGCTTCTTCAAAAAAAGTTGCTAGTGGAATATACTTCTTCTCCAGTTTCTTTACCATTATTGACCTCTTTTCTGTATCAAAAGCAATGTGTTTAGATTAGTATAATAATATCACTTTTATCTAATGTAATCACTACTAAATTCATACTATATTCATAATATATCACTAAAAAAAGAAATTATCGCCTATAAAATGTAAAAAAATATTGAAATTTATAATATTCCTGTTTTGTAACAGTATCTAAAGTCCTAAGGAGTGAATGATATAAATGATTAGAAAATTGATTGAAGCCGATCGTCAAATAACGATGGATTTCGTAGGGCAAAAACCTGCAGAGAATGTTTTTATTATTGGGGATATTGAAGGGCATGGATTCCATTCAAACATCCAGACGCTTTGGGGTGACTTTAATGAAAAAGGGGATCTAAGGGGCGTTTTATTAAAATACGATCAAAACTTTATTGTGTATGCACCAGCTGCTTTCGATGCAGAAGGATTTGCCAATATTATTAATAAAGATTTATCCTTCAGCTATTTATCGGGAATTGAAGAAATGGTGAATCAATTAGCGCCTTACATAAAAATTCCACCTAAAAAACCTCGCGTTCTCTATTATGCAAAATGTGAGACGGTAGAACACCTGCCTGCAATTCCTGCTGACATCAACTTGGAAAAAGCTCAAGCGGATGATGCCCGTGCAATCATCGCGCAAATGAAAGCAATTCCAGAGTTTTCAGAAGGCAATTCCAGCGTTGAGAATAAACGAGAATCACTGAAAAAAGGTCTGGCCCGTGCATACTTAATCAAAAATAATGGAGTCATTGTAAGTTCAGCTTCAAGTACAGCTGAAAATAGTCAGTCTGCCATGATCGTAGGGGTAGGGACATTGCCTGACTATCAGAAGAAAGGGCTCGCAACTTACTGTATGTCCAAGCTTTGTAGAGAGCTGCTAGAAGAAAATAAAATGTTGTGTCTGTTTTATGACAACCCTGCTGCAGGTGCAATCTATAAGCGAATTGGCTTCGTTGATATCGGAAAATGGTGCATGTGGACATATTAAAATACACGAATCTGTTGAATGGGAGAAGTGTACGATGGTTTAATAGAGGAAAGAGATTGCTAGAGGAGTTTGAATGCAGTGCTTCACTATAAAACATACATCGTTTCTCCTGATGCACCGTGGGTGTCATTTGTTCACGGCGCAGGAGGAAGTTCTTCCATATGGTATAAACAAATTCGGGAATTCAGAAAAGAACACAACATCTTATTAATTGATCTTAGGGGTCATGGTAAATCAGCTCGCGGCCGTTGGAAAAAAGGCGATTCATTTGCCCATATTGCCGAAGAAGTGATAGATGTTCTTGATGAATTGAATATTGAACAAACACACGTGATTGGCATGTCACTTGGGACAATCGTTGCCCAAACAATGGCTGAACGTTTCCCTGAGAGAATCTCATCGCTGATTTTAGGAGGGGCCGTTATCCGCCTGGATATCCGAACTAAGCTTTTACTTTGGACCGGGCGTGTGACGAAGCGCTTCATCCCATATATGCTGTTGTATAAATTGTTTGCCTGGATTATCATGCCAAAGAAAAGACATGAAGAATCCCGACTAGTTTTCGTTAACCAAGCAAAAAAGATGTGTCAAAAAGAATTTATCAAATGGTTTTCGTTAACCAAGCTAATCAATCCCTATTTAACAAGGCTTCAAATGAAAACGAATGCCATTCCGACTCTATTTTTAATGGGGGAAGAAGATTACTTGTTTATACCGCCGGTTGAAGAATTGGTGAGACGGAATGAGGAATTTAAACTAGTTAAGATTAAAGATTCTGGTCATGTCTGCAATATCGATCAACCGGAAAGATTCAATGAATTGTCGATTGATTTCATTTCTGCTATACAAAAAAACAAAGCTATCACCGCAGTTGGGTGATAGCTTTTTTGCTTTGTTAAACGGTAAATTAGCGTACATTTGCTCTTGCCGCACGTTCCGCATTAGCCAACAAGTATGAAAACCACATACTTGTGGGTCGTCCGCGAAAAGGGCACATTAAAATCAACCGTAAAAGTTAAACATAGCCTTTTGTTTTATGCGTGAGCTGGTTCCAGAGTAACTGCCGGCCCGAAAAATTCGAAGTGTACATTTTCTTCAGAGAAGCCTAACTCATAAAGGCTATTCACGACTGCTTTCATGAATGGTACTGGACCGCAAACGTAAATATCACTATTTGCAAGTACATTTTCCGCTAAGAACTCTTTTGTGATGAGTTGATTATTATCGGAATACTGTGTGGCATAAGTCGTATCTTCCATAACGGATAGTAATGTATGAACTTCCTTGTCAAATGCATGTAATGACATATTTCTCGCTCCATGTAGGAAAGAAACAGGACGACTTGGTGAGTTTTTTGAAATCGTCTGCAACATACTCATCATTGGCGTAATGCCTACTCCACCACTGATTAAAGTGACAGGTTGTGAACTATCGACGTTTAAATAGAAATCTCCCGCCGGTGCACTTACTTCAATTTGATCTCCGATTTCAACAGTGTTGTGCAGGTAACAAGATACTTTACCATTTGGATTCATTTCACTTTCCTTTTTCACGGAAATACGGAATGTTTCATTCCCTGGTGCTTGTGACAGACTGTATTGACGATTAAACATATATGCTTCACCCGGAATGGATAAACGCACCGTAATGTATTGACCAGGTTGGTACGTAGTGACAGCTGAACCGTCTGTCGGTTTTAAATAGAAGGAAGTAATAATATCGCTTTCTTTTACTTTATCTACGATGACAAAATCTTTGAACTCATTCCAACCATTGGATTGTGTAGCCGCTTCTACATACATTTCATTTTCGACTTGAATGAATACATCTGCAATAACGCCGTAAGCTTCTCCCCAAGCATTAATGATGTCGTCAGTCGCTGCATCACCCAACACTTCTTTAATTGCGCCTAATAAATGTGCTCCTACAATCGGATAGTGTTCCGCTTTTACACCTAGTGAACGGTGTTTATGTGCAATTTGTTTGACTGCCGGAAGAAGGACGGCTAAATTGTCGATATGTTGTGCCGCTGCATAAACAGTATTGGCAAGAGCCGTTTGTTGGCGTCCTTGTTTTTGATTGGCATGATTAAATATGTTCAGCAATTCTGGATGTGCAGAGAATAAATTTTTGTAAAAAACAGTGGTAATATTCTGGCCGTGCTCAGCTAGAACTGGGACAGTTGATTTTACGATAGCGATTGTTTGAGAAGATAACATGTTTGTTTCCTACCCTTCATCATTTGATACTTTCACCATACGCCTGCCTGTTTCTTAAAGCAATATATAAAATACATCTTTAGTATTTCAGACACATTTCTTTCACGGAAAAGACATAATAGCTATAATGATGTAGGAAGAAAGAGCGGTGAAATAATGCGAATGACAATGTATACCGATTTTTCCCTCCGCGTCTTGATGTATGTGGGGGCGAAAGGAAAATCGGAACTATCGACCATACAGGAAATTTCAACTGCCTATGGAATATCAAAAAATCATTTAATGAAAGTCACATATGAGTTAGGAAAACACGGATATATAGAAACAATCCGGGGGCGGGGAGGCGGAATACGTCTGGCTCTCCATCCTGAATCCATAAATATTGGAAAAGTCGTAAGAAAAACAGAAGACGATTTTTATTTAGTAGAATGTTTCAACTGTGCCACAAACCAATGTATCATCACCCCCGTCTGCAAATTGAGAAGAGTATTGCGTGAAGCAATGGTGGCGTACCTAGCTGTTTTGGATGGCTACACCTTGCAAGATTTACTCGTCAATAAAGAAGAGATTGGAGCCATTTTGTTTACGAAATAGGTATGATAAAATAAAAAACGTGAAGTTTGAATTATTGGAGGATACACATGGAAAAGGTATATGTACTAGGACATAAAAACCCAGATACAGATTCAATTTGCTCGGCGATCGTTTACGCTCATTTGAAGCGTGAATTAGGCATGGACGCAGTAGCGGTCCGTCTTGGCGATGTACAAAATGAAACTGCATTTGCTTTGGACAAGTTTGGTTTTGAAGCACCGCTTTTAATTGAGAAAGCATCACCAGATGTAAAACAAGTAATTTTAGTCGATCATAACGAAAAACAACAAAGTGTAGATGATATTGATGATGTTCAAGTAATCGAAGTTATTGATCATCACCGTATTGCGAACTTTGAAACAGCAGACCCATTGTATTTCCGTGCAGAGCCGGTTGGATGTACAGCTACGATTTTAAATAAACTGTTTAAAGAAAATGGTGTAGAAATTCCACCAAACATTGCGGGCATGATGCTATCGGCAATCATTTCAGATTCATTGCTATTTAAATCACCAACTTGTACCGTTCAAGATATTGCGGCAGCAAAAGAACTTGAAGTACTTGCAGGAGTAAATGCAGAAGAGTACGGTTTGGCGATGTTGAAGGCGGGAGCAGATTTAAGCGACAAGACACTTGAAGATTTACTGACACTCGATGCAAAAGAATTCGGTATGGGTAAATACAAAGTAGAAATCGCACAAGTAAATGCAGTTGATGTCAATGATGTAATGAGCCGCCAAGCAGAATTGGAAGATTTAATTTACCGTAAAATTGCTGAAAAAGAACTTAACTTGTTCTTCTTCGTTGTCACAGATATTTTAAACAACGATTCAGTTGCCTTGGCTTTAGGCGCCCAAGCTGAAAAAGCAGAAAAAGCTTTCGGCGTTCCGTTCATCAATAACGTTGCTTTATTAAAAGGTGTTGTATCACGTAAAAAACAAGTTGTTCCTGTATTAACAGAAGCATTAAGTGAATAAGAAAAGTATAAAAGCCGATTCCTTAAGGGAATCGGCTTTTAAATTGCGAGAAAGATAAATGGTTGCTCAGTCTTACTTTTGGGCAAGAACGTCAGAAGACTATCCTTGCGTTGACTCTCTAGTCAAACTAAAGTTCCAGAAGATGACGTAAATATCGATTCGGTTCTTTCAGGAAATCTGCTGTCAAACGTACATGCTCCACTTCATTAAAAGTTGTGGGTGTCAGTTCATTTTCGTTAATTTCGAGTAGTGTGGCCCCTGGATACGCCATGACAATTGGAGAATGTGTGGAAATAAGGAACTGGGCACCATCTTTCACCATGTCATGTAACAAGGCTAGGAATGTAAGTTGTTTATTTGGCGATAAAGGTGCTTCAGGCTCATCCAAAATATAAAAGCCATTAGGTTTGAATCTTGCTTGGAACAAATCAAGAAAACTTTCTCCGTGCGACCTTTTATCCAGACCCTGACCATATAAGTGGCGAAGCTCAGAATATGTACGTGCGTAGGGCAATACTTCAAGGCTATGAGGATTCCGTTTTTTAATTTCTTGGATGGCAATTCGCGCTTCTTCCCGCATATTGGCGAGCTCTCTTGTATAGGTAATGAAATCGGATGCCCTGAAGAAAAAACCATTGCGGGTTCGTACGGACCAAATCAATTTGAGCTCATCAGCCAGTTCATAAGCGTGTGAAAACGACTTATCTTGCTCCATATATTCACCGCTAATCAGGATGCTATCACTTGCTGCAGCAATACCTTCAAGCAACGTTGTTTTCCCGGAGCCGTTATCACCTGCAAGTATGGTAACGGGATGGGTGAACTTGAGTGATTCAAATGCCTCGATAAGAGGAAGATTAAATGGGTATTGATCTTGTACCGTACGACGTTTTCGAACAATTTCCCGTAAAATCATGGTCAAAAACACTCCTTTAAGAAACACTTTAGCACATTAACAAAAAGAACCGCACCATAAGTTCGGGCCGAGCAGAAAAATTGCACTGCCTATTCGAACGCACTACAATAACCATGAGGTGAATGGAATGAAAATTGAAGTATGGTCGGACTATGTATGTCCATTCTGTTATATAGGAAAACGTCGGATGGAAGAAGCAATCGCTACTACCGGGTTGGCTCACAATATCGATGTTCAATTCAAAGCGTATGAACTGGATCCAAATTCGCCAGCGATTTCGGACAAGTCGACATATGAAATGCTTGCCGAGAAGTATCAGACGACTCCTGAAGCGGCGAAACGAATGACAGCTTCGGTTAGTCAACAAGCACAAACAGTAGGCTTGACATATGATTTTGATCGTATTAGTCCAGCCAATACGTTCGATGCTCATCGGTTGGCGAAATGGGCGGAAGCACAAGGTAAACCGGCTGAAGTAAGCGAACGTTTGCTTAAAGCATACTTCATTGAAGCACAAGAAATCGGCCGACATGAAGTACTGTTAAATTTAGCAGAGGAAATCGGCTTGGATCGTAAGCAAGCTGCTGAAATATTATCCTCGAATGCATACGAGGCTGAAGTGAATCAAGATATCCAGGAAGGTATGTCCATTGGTGTGCAAGGCGTGCCGTTTTTCGTCATCAATCGAAAATATGCAATTTCTGGAGCGCAACCTGCTGAAGCATTTGCCGATGCTTTAAGAAAAGTAGCAGAAGAAGAAGGTATTTCTACCAAGCTTCAACAATTGGGACAAGACAATGTGGGCATTTGCAAAGACGACAATTGTGAAATCTGAAAAATGGAGAGCAAAGTTTTTGACTTCTCTAATGCTCTCCTTTAATATTGCATCATATCTCGAATTGAAGATAAATAATTTTAAGATATATAACTTTCTAATAAAAGGAGATCTTCCATATGAATGTTTTAGTAGTAAAAGCAAATAACCGTCCTTCTACAGAAGGCGTTTCAAGTAAAATGCACGATGTATTTTTAAATGAAGTGACTAATGCAAAAGAATTGAACATCAACACATTTGATGTATTTAAGGAAGATATGCCTTATTTCGGTCAGGATTTCTTTGATGCGATGGCAAAATCAGCTCAAGCTGAACCGTTGAACGATCTTGAACAACGTATCTTGACTGCAGCAAATAAAGCAATGGATGCTTTTTTGGATGCGGATGTTGTGGTATTCGCATTCCCACTATGGAATAAAACGATTCCAGCTCCATTACAAACGTTCATTGATTACATTTACCGTGCGGGTGTAACATTCAGCTTTAGTGAAAATGGACCAGTTGGTTTAGTACCAGATAAAAAAGTCATTATTTTAAATGCACGTGGTGGTGTTTACTCGACACCAGAAATGGCACCATCTGAAATGAGCGTCAACTATGTGCGCATGATCATGAATTTCTTCGGTATTACTAATATTGAAGAAGTCATTATTGAAGGGCACAATCAATATCCAGACCGTGCAGAACAAATTATTGCAGATGGAATGGCTGAAGTGAAAGCTGTGGCAACTCGTTTGGCGACAGTAACAGTTTAAAATGCAAAAAGGATTGGGCACATTGTGTCCAATCCTTTTCTTTTTACTCTTCTTTTTTCTTTCGCTCAAACCCTTTAAACCGCGATCCTTGAAAAGTGAGCATCCCCAAGTCTTCTTCGGCTAGTAACCCAAACTGGGAGCCATCAACGCCCAGTTCCATACGATCTCCACTTTGTACTTGAAACGTCACGTAATACCACGTGCTTGCAGACGAATCTCCATGACCGCCGGAAGTTTCAGTGCGTTTCGTTACGACTTCAGCCGGTACGGTCAATACCGGTGATTGATTGTTTTTCGACCATTGAGATATTCCTTTGATTATGACAAAAATAAAAGTCCCGATTACTAAAGTGAAAATGAGAATGAAAAATGTAAAGAAAATGCCTGTTCCGAGTCCAGAAAACATAAATGAATCCATAATTTACAACCCCCCCTGTAGTAAATGATACGTATTACGAGTAAAATAGTTTCAATATTACAAAGAGGGTGACAACCATGATTCGCTATCCAAATGCTCTTCAACCAGGACAGACTATAGGATTCACTGCTCCTTCCTCCGGTGTTGAAGAAGTACTTCACCACTTGATTCATCAGAGCCAGAAACAGTTTGAAAATCGAGGCTATAACATAGAAATTGGGGAAACGGTGTGGACACAGCATAAAGCCGCTTCAGCCACGAAAGAAAAGCGAGCGAAAGAACTGAATGCGATGCTTCAAAACAAAGATATCCACACAATTATCCCTCCGTGGGGAGGGGAAATCCTACAGGAGATTTTGCCGCTTATTGAGTGGGAGCAAGCACAACCAAAATGGATTCTTGGCTATTCGGATACAAGTACTCTGTTGTTCGCATTGACATTGAAGACGGGTATTGCAACCGCACACGGAACGAATTTCGTCGACGTGAGAAGTGACGAATGGGATCCAACTACGAGTAAATTCTTGGATGTCCTATCTGCTGAAGAAGGAGCAACCATCCATCAAGCTTCTTCTGTCAACTATCAATCTGAATGGTCTCATGATAGACAACCAAAACCGTACGTTTTCAATCTTGATACTGAGACGAAGTGGGAAACAGTTTACAATCGGCCGGTAGAAATGAAAGGTCGCCTTCTCGGTGGTTGCATGGATACCATTCACCATTTAATCGGTACACCTTACGGAGACGTGAAAACGTTCCAGCAAACATACTTGGCAAATGAACCAATCGTGTGGTTCCTTGAGAACTGTGAAATGTCCGCAACAGATTTCCACCGTACGCTAATGCAAATGCAGCAAACCGGTTGGTTTGATTATGCATCCGGAATCGTTTTTGGACGCACACCAGCAGGTCAGGAGGTTGGGGGATTCACCACGCTTGATGCAATGGAAAGATTGGCAGAATCGACAAACTTACCTATTATCTATAATGCTGATATAGGTCATGTGCCGCCGCAGATGACTTTCGTCAATGGAGCGTATGCAGTGATTAAAGCTTCAGACGGTAAAGGTGAAATGATCATGACATTGAAAAGATAACAAAAAGCTGTTCTTCCCTGAAATAGAGAAGAACAGCTTTTCTTATGATAATCCTTGGCCTAATGCAAATTCTTTGTACAACTTATGATCTTTGAATAGTTCACTGTGAGTACCGAAGCCTGTAATTTGCCCTGCTTCTAAAACGATGATTTGATCTGCATGAAGAACCGTGGCCAGTCGATGCGCTATGATTAATGTCGTTCTGCCTTCCATTAACAATTGCAAAGCTTCCTGCACTAAAATTTCTGATCCGCTATCCAAGTTGGATGTGGCTTCATCAAGAAGTAAAATCTGCGGATTGTATAGCAATGCTCGTGCAATGGCGATTCGCTGGCGCTGTCCCCCTGATAATTTCATCCCTCGTTCACCTACCAAAGTTTCAACACCTTGCGGTAGATTTTCAATAAATTCCCACGCATTTGCCGCAATCGCCGCTTCTTTCATCTGTTCAAATGAAGGTCTTTCTTCCAGACCGTAAGCCATGTTGTCCAGTATGGAGCCATTCATTAACGGACTTTCCTGCGAAACATAACCAATTCGGCCACGCCAGTCACCTAATGGGAGATCTGTGATTGATGTCTCTCCGATCAAAATGTGTCCACAACTCGGTTCGTAAAAACGTTCTAATAACGAGAAGATAGTCGTTTTTCCGCCGCCGCTTGGTCCCACAAATGCCGTAACTGTTCCAGGTTTGGCTTCGAAAGAAACGTTTCTCAGAATCTTTTTTTCTTCTGAATAAGAAAAATGAACTTGTTCAAATCGCAAGGTTTCTTTTTTTATTAGTGGGGGACCGAACGAATCAATTGGAAAAATTGTGTGGATGATGAACTTTCTGTCTTCAAAGTGTATGTCGTCCCTTCGTATCATTAAAATTAGTTAGTAATACCCAATTTTAATACTAATCTATCAGAGAAACATTGACTATCTTCCGACATTAATCGACAATAATATAGGAGATGAATATTGCATACATTTGGCATTTATATACAACATTTGTAAAACGAATGAATTGGGATAGATAGGGGAGGTGACAATGTGTCAAATAGACAAGTACAAGCTTATTTTTTGTTGGTTATCATTTTATTGACAGTTGTTACCTTAACTATTTTTAATTATAAATCTTCAAAAGAATTTGTCCAAGAAACTGTAAAAAAAGAAAATCGTTTATTACTTGATAACTTTACAGATGAAACAAATAAGTTCTCAAATGAACGTGTAGCCGAGCTTGAGTTGATAGCTGATTACATAGCGTTACTTAAAACAGAAGAAGACATCGTTCAGTTTCTGAAGAATCAGCGTGAAAAAATGCCGTTTTTTTCTTCACTAGGTTTCATAACACCTGAAGGGGAAGTGTTGGCGGGAGATGGTTCTCGTTTTAAAGTGAATCAACAAGAATCTTTTGATCGTGCTTTGCAGGGGGAGCTGGTCTTTAGTGAATTATTTCCTTACTATCAAGATTCCACACAGTTGGTAAGTGCAGTCCGAATTCCTGTATTCCAAGACGGCAATATCATTGGCGTACTCTCTGGAGTATTCAATATGGGCAATCTAGTTGGTGCGATCGCATCAGATTCAAACTTACCGGGGACATTATTTTTATTTAGAGGGAATCAAGTGATTTTCTCTAATTCCAATCATGATTTTGAAACAGCTGTACCTAATGGATCTCAAGTCCTGTCCCAAATAAACGCAACCGGACAAGGGACCATCATAATAGACGAGAATAAAGCACATTATGTTATGTATCAGCATACTAGTGGCGGTTGGACATTTGTAGTTGACTCCTATAAAGAGAAGACTGTTCAGCAGATTTCCTCCATTTTTTGGCGTAATACGATGATTGTAGTATTAGCAATTATCTTTCTTTGTAGCATTCTCTATTATTTGAAACGTAATGAACAACGTGAAGAAAACATGTTGAAACGTGATTTATTAACGAATTTGCCAAATCGGGTAATGTTAGAAGAACGTTTAAAAAAAGGATTGAACCCACAGAATTTTAAAAGGTTCACCTTGTACTTTATCAATTTAGATAGATTTAAAGATATAAATGAACGAAATGGCTATCAGTTGGGTGATAGAGTGCTATTTGAGACAAGTCGAAAAATCCAGGCATTTGCCGGCAAGAATGAGTTGTACAGAGTTGGCGGAGACGAATTTGTTCTGCTTGTACCCGCTCATTCGGAAGAAGAATTACGAACCAGGGGACTTGAACTAGTGAAATTAATGGAAGTGCCCATCGAATTATCTTCAACGGAAAGTATGTGGGTAACATTCAGTGTCGGGATTCGTAAGTCTCAATTAGGTGACTGGCCAGATCTAATGATGCAAGATTCAACATTTGCAGTACAAGAAGCAAAAAAACAAGGCGGAAACCGTGTTGTCTTCTTCTCTCAGGAGCTTGCCAATCAAAATGAGCGTGTTCGCTTGATTGCTAACAATGTGGTTCATGCGTTAGCCAACAATGAATTTTTCATGGTCTATCAGCCGGTTTATGATTTATCTACGAAGAACATAACGAGCTATGAAGCTTTGTTGAGGTGGAAGTCTCCAACTATTGGACAAGTGTCCCCTGTGGAATTCATACCTTTATTGGAAGAAAGCGATTTGATTATTCCTGTTGGAAAATGGATTTTGCGCCAAGTGACGGCACAACTGAATCGTTGGGAAGCAGAAGGACACGAAGATTTTCAAGTGGCTGTCAATATCTCCGTCAAGCAAATGATGCATCCCGATTTTTTATATGATGTAAAATCCATTATTCACGAAGCTAACATATCTGCACAGCGATTAATTTTTGAAATTACGGAAACCGTGGCAGTACAAAATAGTGAACTAGCCAATCAAATTTTGACCGAGTTAAACAATCTAGGTGTCAAAACAGCACTGGATGATTTTGGTACCGGCTATTCTTCTTTATCAATATTAAAAATCTTACCAATCCAGCAACTAAAAGTAGACCGATCATTTATCGTGAAAATGGAACTTGAAGAAGACAAATCACTGGTGATTTTACAAGGGATTTTGGACATTGCTCGAAATCTTGGAATGACTACTGTAATGGAGGGTGTAGAAACACCCGAACAGCTCGATTTATTGAAAAATATGGGTGCTCAAAAAATCCAAGGTTTTCTCATCAGTCAAGCCGTAGTGGCGGAGCTTGCAATTGAACTGCGAAAACAAACATGGCTGCATTAAAAAAGGAACTTCTCTCGAATGAAGAGAAGTTCCTTTTGCATTCTTTTTTAATTAGAATTTTTCTACGTTATCTCATGTCTAGTTCCAAGCGCCAACTCGTACATTATTGGAAAGAAGGCTTTCAAATCAACCTTCCAAAGCCGGCGTCGAGTTGGAGTGGCGCTTTTCACCTTTCAATTAAGCAGGATTTGCTTCAAGTTCTACAGTGATTTTAATGTCTTTTCCTACTAATACACCGCCAGTTTCAAGCGCTTGGTTCCATGTCAAACCAAAGTCGTCACGGTTGATTTTCGTTTCAGCTGTGAATCCAACTACTTCTTGGCCCCATGGGTTTGTGCCTTTACCTTCGTATTCAGCTTCAAAGACAACCGGTTTCGTGATGTCTTTAATCGTTAAATCTCCAGCAATTTTATATTCGTCGTCATTTTTCGAGATGTTGTTAGCCACAAATTTGATTTCCGGAAACTCTTCAACATTGAAAAAATCACCTGAACGAAGGTGGTTGTCACGATCTTCGTTACCTGTATTAATACTTGCCACGTTGATGTTGAAGGCAATATTTGCATTAGTTAAATCTGCTTCATTCGCTACTACAGTTGCACCGAAATCACCGAAATTTCCACGTACTTTTGATACCATCATATGTTTTACAGAAAATCCAATACTTGAGTGAGCTGCATCGACATTCCAATTTTTCATTTTTTATTCCTCCATGTTGTTTTTTATTTTCTATAAACTACTATATGCAGGTAATATCTCGATGTCAATAGTTCTTAATTAAAATATCTCGAATTAAAGATAATTATTTTTTATTAATTAACGACAATATTTATCTCTCTAAAAGTAAGTTGTTAAAAGTAACCTGCTATTAAAAGGTAATTAAATTACTGTATGGTTTACGTGGGTTTTTATTTACGTTATAATGACTAACTATAGAGGTGATTTCATTGAAAGAAACTACATTATGCCCACGTTTATCAAAAGCGATGGAACTCATCGGGAAAAGATGGACTGGCTTGATTTTATATCAATTATTAGAAGGTCCTCAGCGATTCAACGAAATTGAATCAGCTTTGCCGGTTAGCGGACGTCTTCTTTCCGAACGCTTGAAAGAACTTGAAAAAGAAGGATTAGTTAAAAGACATGTTTTTGCCGAAGTACCTGTGAAAGTTGAATATTCTTTGACAGATAAAGGAAAAGGGCTGAAAGATGCAATTGCCAACATCGAACAGTGGTCAAAAGTATGGTTATCTTAAAATTACTTGTCAAATAGATCGTCAATACGCATACTATATAATGGAAAGTGTTAAGGGAAAGGATTTGGCTTTTCATGACTAAACAGCGTTGGTTTGACGATTTAACAGAAAAAATTTCACACGAATGTGTAAAAATAGATGAACCACTTTACTTGCACACGATGACAAAAATGGGTGGCCGGGCCGATTTATTTGTATCTCCGACTACCGAAGAAGAAGCAATTTTTGTTGTGTCATATTCCCATCAACAACAGATACCCATGCTTTTGCTAGGGAATGGATCCAATATGGTGGTCCGAGATGGTGGAGTACGTGGAATTGTCTTGAATTTGTCTAAGTTAAATGAAATAAAAATTGATGGTACGCGTGTATATGCTCAAAGCGGTGCTGATATCATTGATGTATCTAAAGCGGCAGCAAAAGAAACCTTATCAGGTCTCGAATTTGCGTGTGGTATCCCAGGTTCAGTCGGTGGTGCAATGGCCATGAATGCGGGCGCATACGGTGGCGAGATAAAAGATGTTATTTTCCAGTGTACTGTATTGACTCATGAAGGGGAAAAGCTGGTCTTATCGAAAGATGAGCTGGAGCTGGATTATCGCATGAGTGTGATTACGAAAAAAGGCTATTATGTATTATCTGCAGAATTTGACTTAGTTAGTGGCGATCAACTAACCATTGATGCGAAAATAGCAGATTTGACACATTTACGTGAATCTAAACAACCTTTGGAATATCCTTCAGCAGGAAGTGTGTTTAAACGTCCTCCAGGTTATTTCGCTGGGAAACTTATTCAGGATTGCGAGTTGCAAGGCAAAGGGTTTGGTGGAGCTGAAGTGTCGACGAAACATGCAGGCTTTATTGTAAATAAAAACAATGCCACTGCTACTGACTATATTCAAACGATTGAAATGGTCAAAGAGAAAGTAAAAGAACAATTCGGTATTGAATTAGATCTTGAAGTGAAAATTGTAGGCGAAAATGAATAAATGAATAAATAAAGAAGCCTCTAATTCCATTGGGATTAGAGGCTTCTTTCATTCCGTTAAACTAAAGATACAATCTGTGCGAAGAATTATTGAAATAATACAAGTGGGATGGACTGTGACAGGTCATGTCCACTTGTTTTTTATTTGGAAGGACTTTTTTGGTCAAAGTCGAAATAATATAGTAAGAAAGTATCAGGGGGAGAAAGAAGTGAAGAGGAAGAGAAAAATAGGAAAGTGGATTGCTTGGATTGTCGGCAGCATAGCGCTGATTCTTTTAGCCGCAGTCATTTTTTTGAATGCCTACATCAGTATATCCAAACCGCAAATTGAAGGGAACATGGCAGTGGATGTACTGGACAAGGAAGTAACGGTTACCCGTGATGAACAAGGGGTACCTCATATCAGCGCGAAAAGTGATGCGGATTTATATCGGGCTCAAGGATTCGTGCAAGCACAGGATCGCATGTTTCAAATGGATTTAGCGCGACGGCAAGCTAGCGGTCGTTTATCAGAAGTGGTGGGTGCAGCAGCGGTAACAACAGACCAGTTCTTCCGTACGTTCAGTTTGAGAGAAGCTGCAAAAGATTCTTGGGATGGATATGACGAAGGCGCAAAGCAAGTGCTCTCTTGGTATGCAGAGGGCGTGAATGCGTACATGGAACAGGCGAGTGAGCAAGGCAAACTGTCATTTGAGTTTAAATTACTGGGATATGAGCCTGAGCCTTGGACAGAAGTAGATTCTTTAACAATCGGAAAATTCATGGCGTATGATCTTGGCGGAAATTGGTCGAGTTTAGCTGTTCGCCACTGGGCACTGGGGAACTATCCTGAAGATAAAGCTCGTGAGTTATTCATTACATATCCAGAAGATAAACCAGCGATTATTACAGCGAATTTAGAGAATCAAGTACCAGTTGCAGGTCAAATTGACCCTACTATTGTTCCTAACGAATTCAATGGTAGCAATAACTGGGTGGTTTCCGGAGATAAAACAAAGTCGGGCCTTCCATTGCTTGCGGACGATCCGCATTTAGGATTAAGCACGCCGTCCATTTGGTATCAAATGCATCTCCAGTCACCAGAGCAAAATGTAAGCGGTGTCATCTTTGCGGGAATACCAGGCATTATTTTGGGACATAACGACGAAATCGCTTGGGGTGTAACGAACGTTGGCCCTGATGTTCAAGATCTTTATATCGAAACACCAAATCCTGAGAACCCAACACAATTCAAATATGAAGGGAAATGGGAACAGGCTGAAGTTCGTAACGAACCGATTAAAGTGAAAGATGGTGAAACGGTTGACTTCGAAGTTGTCGTTACCCGCCATGGCCCAATTATTTCAAATGTAATGTTTGATGAAGAAGAACCAACGGCGCAGTTCTCCATGCAATGGACAGCACTGGAGCCCACGCGGGAACTACAAGCCGTGCTGAATATGAACAAGGCTTCTAATTGGGATGAGTTCGAAACGGCATTGGAGGATTTTCATGCTCCCGCACAAAACTTTGTTTTTGCAGGAAAAGATGGAACCATTGCGTACAAAGCGAATGGTCGTATTCCGATTAGAAAATCGGGGGATGCCCAGTTGCCAGTACCAGGTGATTCCGAGGAATACGGTTGGCAAGGGTACGTTCCGTATGATGAACTACCGACTGTTGTGAATCCTGATGAAGGGTATATCGCAACTGCAAATAATCAAGTGGTAGACGATTCGTATCCTTATCACATTACCGACTTTTGGGCTCAATCCTACCGCTATGAACGGATTGCGGAAGTATTGGAAGAAGGCGATGATTTCACGAAGGAAGATATGATGGCTCTTCAAATGGATCAACATAATCTACAGGCACGAGAGTTCTTAAAAGAGATGGTTGCATCCGTTGAAAAAATTGATAAAGAAAATAAATATGATGATATAACGGATATGTTAAAAAAATGGGATCAAGTGGACTCCGTTGATGCTGCTGCACCTCTCGTTTTCCATAAATGGATCAAACAGTTGCCTGCCACTCTATTCAAGGATCAAATGCCAAAAGATATTTACGATTTATTGGCAGGGAAAGGCAATATTACGGATGCCATGATGCGTGAAAGTTTCCAAAATCAAGAAGGGGCATGGGTGAAGGAGCATGGTGGGGTGGATAAGTGGATGATGGATTCATTTGAAACGGCCGTCAATTCTATTACGGAGGAGTTTGGCGAAAAATCGGATGACTGGAAGTGGGGAGATTACCACCAACTCACATTTGACCATCCATTAGCAGGTGCGTCACCAATTTTTGCTTATTTCTTGAATCCATCACATGTACCGATTGGTGGTTCCAATATTACGGTTCAAGCTGCAGGGTTTGCGGCAGATGGCTCGGTCGATCACGGGGCTTCTTGGCGTTTTGTAGCAGATATGAAGGACCTATCAAGTGCCCATCACATCGTAGGACCTGGTCAAAGCGGTCATATGAAGTCAAAATGGTTCCATAATCAAGTGAATGACTGGGCTGAAGGAGACTATCATGAAACGATGGTAAATGGTGACATACAGGATTCCCATACGTTAACATTAAAACCATAAGAGGGTATGTTAGGGCGTGTTAATCGTATGAAGGAATTTTTATTAGTGGGCATCGGTGGAATGATTGGTGCATTATTGCGTTATAGCGTGATGTTGGCGACGCCAGATACGCTTGTTTTATGGATAGTAAATCCAATCGGTAGTTTCGTTTTGGGATGGTTGGCAGGACGTGCTGCCACTACCGGAAAACCTGCTTCCGTTTTATGGACAACAGGAGTTCTCGGTTCATTTACTACATTTTCAACTTTTTCTGCAGAATGGCTAGATCTGATGCAAAATCATTTTTTGTTGGCAATGGCTTATGGTCTTGGCATGACATTGACTTGTTTTGTTACAGCCGCGTTAGGCTATAAGTTTGGAGATGCATGTAAATGACACTTTTCTCAATAGTACTTGGTGGTTGTTTTGGCGCAATGTTGAGATATGCCATTTCCCTAAAAATCCAAGGTATGAAAGGAATTCTGTTGATTAACTGCGCAGGTTCCTTCTTGATGGGCTTATCCCTTTATATAGCCGTGGAAACGAGCTGGTTGCTCATATTTTGGACGGTTGGTTTTTTAGGTGCATTCACAACTTTTTCGACTTTTGCCGTTCAATTCATTGAAAGCTGGTCGAAAGGACAGCAACGCAAAGCAGTAGGTTATGCATTTTTCACCCTCGCCGGCGGTTTTTTGTCCGTCACCCTCGGATGGTGGATTGGAACTGTTATATAGCGATAATAGAGGGAAATATGAAAGCAGTAAAGGGTCTTCCGTGAGAACGGAAGACCCTTTTTATTAAAAAGCCCCTTTTTTAATGACTCTGCCTGAACGGCCCGTTGTAGTTTCAGCGAAGCGAATAGACTGATAAACAGATTCTTCCGTAGCTTCAATCACCGCTTGAAATAGTTCATTCATAAGAGGATGGTCATCCCTTAATAACGTTTGTGTTTCAAACGGATGACCTGATTCATGTGAAATGATATTAGCATTAGAGAATGCGATAACAATGTCACCACTGCCGTTATGTATGTGTGTACCCGTTCGGCCGAGTCCGATTGCTGCACGTTTCGCCATTCGTTTCAATTGACGTGCGTCTAGAGGAGCGTCGGTTGCAACAATGATAATGACGGACCCATCTGGTTTGTCCAAATTGTCTTGTGCCCAATTTGCCATTCGACACTCATGAGCACGACCGAAATTCGTTAGTGTAAGAACTCCCACGGTAAAAGCGTATTCTTCATGTTTAGCAATTCGCGATGAACTGCCGATGCCTCCTTTCACCCCGTAACAAATCATCCCGGTACCAGCACCAACTGCACCTTGTTCAAAACTACCAGGTGTAGCGTTCTCCAGAGCTTCAATCGCATGTTCGGGACGAACCGCCATAAGGCGCATCGAATTTAAATGACTATCGTTGCATTCTCCCACTACCAAATTAAGCGAACTCGTGGAATCTCCGATTGCTGGATTTTGTTCCAACATGAAGGAGAGTGTGCCCTCTAATACCGCTCCGACACTGAATGTATTTGTCAGCATTATGGGCGATTCCATTAATCCTAGTTCTTCAAGTTGAATGAGACCGACCGTCTTGCCGAAGCCATTCAGGACAAAACTTGCAGCAGGTACTTTATGTAGGAATGGATTTTGCTCATGTGGCAATATCGCAGTGACCCCTGTACAAATCGAATCTTTTTCATCCAAATATTGTTTCAACGTGACATGTCCCACTTTTACACCGGGTACATCTGTAAGTAAATTTAATGGACCTTTTTCCACTGGATCATCTCCTGAACTAACATAAAGACTGACCAATGAATTGGTCAGTCTGAGTTCGAGTTTATAGTAAGTACTGAATTCATTTGCTTCAAGATATTTATTTGATTAGTAGGACAGGTGAATGTACACGTTTTGCCACTTTATGACTTACACTACCAAGCACCATTTCCTGTAGGGTATTTAACCCCCGGCTGCCGATTACCACGATATCGTAATTTTCCTGGTTCGCATGCTCCACAATGACAGGACCGGCTTCACCATGCAGCAATTTAATTTCAGTTGAAATCCCTTTGGACGTAAATAATTCTTTTATAGGCATAATCTTGTTTTTGCGATCTATATGCAACTCTTCACTACTCATGCTATGAATGACATCAGTCCTTGTTTTATCGTAATCCAAAACATATAACAAGGTAACATGCGCATCCGGACTTGAGCTCGCCAGGAAAACAGCGTGAGTTGCTGCTCTCTTCGAATGTACAGAACCATCTACGGCCACCAAAATTTGTTTATACATCCTCAACCCCCCTTAGTGAAGTGATTCTTCTCTGACCTTTGCTTTACTTGAATTGTTAAATTCAAACCTTATATACATGATATATATTCTCTAGAGTGAAAGCTAAATCCTTTATTTGCGCAGATACATTTTTTTATTTGGAGTAAGCAAAGCAATCTTTGAGTACTTCCAAAGAATCAAAACTACGGAGAAAGAAATTTGTGCAACCTGGAATGCCATTCTGTCTACCTGGAACCCCAAACTGTCAACCTGGATCACGAAACTGTCTACCTGGAACCCAAATGTGTCAACCTGGACCTCGATTCCAAATCATAACGCTTAAGAAATGGCTCATGACCTGGAAAAACTTCCATATACCATACAATTGAGCCGAAAAGCATTGCGTATTATTAAAGAAAACATTATGTTTGCAATAGGCTTAAAAATAGTGGCGTTACTGCTGATCATTCCAAGGTGGCTGACTCTTTGGATTGCGATCTTTGCAGATATGGGGGCAACGTTACTCGTTGTATTGAATTCAATGAGATTACTGCGCATTCAAAAGTAACGCAGTTCGGGGGAAGAGCATGCGATTAACAGAATGGACAATGGAAGAGCAAGAACAACTGATACATTTTATGACCACAAATACCTGGCCTTTTCACGGAAATTCAAATCCTGCGAGAGAAATTATTGAAAAGACTATTGAAGAGGGCGGGTACGAATCAGACGAAGTCAAAACGTTTTGGGTCGAAAATGATGATCAGCAAAAAGTTGGTATTGTAAAAGTGTTCGATTTGCAAGATGAAATACCCGTATTTGATTTGCGGATTGCTGATAGTTATCGGGGTCATGGATACGGTCCCGCTGCTTTAATCAAAGTGGCGGAATATGTATTCAATTTGCCTGAAAAGAAAATTCGTGTGGAAGGGCATACTCGACAAGATAACTTTGCCATGCGCAAAACGTTTGAACGTGCAGGGTTTGTAAAAGAAGGTCATCTTCGAAAAGCTTGGTTTTCACCAAAAGAAAATTCCTATTATGATGCTATTACGTATGGAATAACAAGGGAAGACTTTATTGAAGGTACGACTACCCCGGTCTTGTGGGATGATCAGCAAGTACCTGAGCAATCGGAAGCGAAAGTACATGTCGCGATGCGTAATTTCCCAGATTCATTTGAATCGGAGAGACTCTTTATCCGTGCACCAAAAGTTGAAGATGCACCACTGGTGTGGGAAAGTGTCAAAGTATCCCACAAAGCCCTCCAACCGTGGATGCCATGGGCACAAAGTAGTCAAAAAATCGAAGACACAACTGAAAATACAAGACAAGCTGTTGCCGATTTTGTCACAAGGAAAGATTTGCGACTTCATTTGTTTTTAAAAGAAACAGGTGAGTTTATTGGAGCAAGCGGCTTTCATCGTATAAATTGGGACATACCTAAAGTTGAAATTGGGTACTGGTTGGACAGTCGATTTGAAGGGAAAGGCTATATGACGGAAGCGGCTGAGCGCTTGACTGAATTTGCTTTCGAAGAGTTGGGAGCCAGAAGAGTGGAAATTCGGTGCGATACAGATAATGTGAGAAGTCGGGCTGTCGCTGAACGATTAAAATTTACGTTAGAAGGAATTCTGAAGCAAGAGTCGCTATCTGCGGATGGTAAATATATACGTGATACTTGTATCTACGCCAAAATCAAATAACATAAGAAGGGATGTCCGTAATATACGGACATCCCTTTTGTTACAGTTTTCGTTTACCCGTTACTAATTGTACGACTAAAATGATACCTGCAATTAATAAAATCAAGTGAATCAGACCGCCGCCAATATTAAATACAAGTCCTAATAACCAAATAACTAGTAATACGACGATGATCATCCATAATATTCTACCCATTCAAGCTCATCCTCTCTGCATTTAGGCCGCTTTTATATTGGTAAAGTACCCCTGATATTTTCGCCATAAACCACTCAAACTAAAATTATTATAATTAAGTTGTTTTTTGTACGTTTCGGCATATATAGCTTGCACAACCTACATAATTAGGAGATGCAACTTTGTAATTAACTCTTTTGGGGAGTATCTGCTGTTAATGATCATTCAGCGTCTGTGTAGATTTTAGCATCCTGTTGCACTTTGCTTTATTCATTGAGAACGATAAGCGACTATAGTACACTTATATAAGCTATGGAAAGAGAGGAACAGAGTGATGCCGACACCTAGTATGGAAGACCATATTGAACAAATCTATATGCTGATTGAGCAAAAAGGATATGCGCGTGTATCGGATATCGCTGAATCTCTTTCAGTTCTTCCTTCTTCTGTAACGAAAATGGTTCAAAAACTCGACAAAGATGGATACTTGATATATGAACGCTACCGAGGTCTGATGTTAACACCGAAAGGGTTGAAATTAGGAAAGCGGTTGGTTAAGCGTCATGATTTGTTGGAACAATTTTTGCGTTTAATTGGCGTACAGGAAGACAAAATATATGAAGATGTTGAGGGAATAGAACATCACTTAAGCTGGAATTCGATCGATCGTATTGCAGACTTGATTCAAGCGATGGAAGAAAACCCTGACTTTCTTCAAAAACTAGAAGAACTTAAAGAACAGCAACAATCAGAATAGGAAAAAGCGAAAGGAGTTGTCCGCTATGAGCGAAAGCGAAATGATATCTGGAGAAATTGTTGACTTACAGATAAAGTCACAGGAATCTTCTAAATGGATACTATCCAATGGTGAAATTGAAGTACCAATCAATGGATCTGAAGCACCTGAAGGAGTTCAGGAAGGCGATACAATTAAAGTATTTTTATTTAAAGACCGTCGTGGCAATTTAAGTGCAACTTCCACATTGCCACATATCACAAAAGGTACTTACGGATGGGCAAGAGTCATTAAAATGGACGAGCGTGAAGGTGCAGTCGTCGATATCGGCAGTTCACGTGAAGTAATTGTGAAACCATCTGACTTGCCATTATTAAAAGAGCTATGGCCAAAAACTGGTGATCATTTATACATGACATTGAGAACCGATTTTAAAGGAGACTTATTCGGTCGACTGGCAACCGAAGATCGCGTAGCTGAAACATTCGTGGAAGCACCTACATCTGTAATGAATGAAAATTTGAAGGCTAGAGCATACCGCTTATTGCCAATCGGTTCGTTTTTCATCAGCGTTCCTCAAGGGTACAGAGTATTTGTTCACCACACGGAACAAATGGCTGAACCACGTATAGGTGAAGAAGTTGATATTCGGGTGATTGGTGTGAAAGAGGATGGGTCATTGAATGGCTCGATGCTGCCACGAAAACAGGAGCGCTTGATGGATGATGCAGAAACACTGTATCGTTACTTGCAGGATGTTGGCGGTAAAATGCCATTTACTGATAAATCGACTCCAGATGAAATTTACGACATGTTCAATTTGAGCAAAGCTTCTTTTAAACGTGCACTAGGAAAGTTAATGAAAGAAAAGAAAATAGAACAAAAAGATGGTTGGACTTTGGTCAAATCTGACATTTAAGTTTAAAATACACCTTCAATGGGCACAAAAAGAATGGGGAGAAAAATCTCGCCGAAACTTTTTGTGCCTATTCGTCGTATTATCAAAAGGGAAGCATATTCATAGACAGAATGGCTTGACCCATCACAATAAGAATTGTTCGTTCTGAGAGGAGAAATATCAATGAAAAAGAATATTGTCCGCTTTGCTTCATTTCTATTAGCTGCCTCGTTGCTAATGCCTTCAGGTGCTTTGGCAAGCACAGGTTCCTCATCTTCTGGAGATGTAATTAATGAAAAATTTGGCATGCCAATCGTCGTGTACGGAGCTGATTTAACAGAAGCTGAAAAACAAAGTGTCAAAGACAGTCTGAATGTGACGAGTGAAAGTGAAGTCGAAGAAATCTCAGTAACTGGAGATGATTTAGTTAAGTATATTAAAGATGGAGATTCATCAGCCCGTATGTTTTCATCCGCAAAAATTACACGCGAGGATGCAGGCAAAGGCTTAGTGATCAAAATCGTGACAGAAGAGAATATCACGCAAGTAACCGCTGAAATGTACGAAAATGCAATGTTAACTGCCGGAATCGAAGATGCAACGGTTGAAGTAGCAGCACCAAAGAAAGTAACGGGTCATTCCGCTCTAGTGGGGATTTACAAAGCATATGAAGTCAGTGGAGAAACATTGGACAAAGAGCGTACGGATGTAGCGAATGAAGAACTTTCCGTGGCAACCATTTTAGCTGATAAATCGGGTATTGATGATGCAAAAGTAAGTGAACTGTTAACGGAGATTAAAAAAGACATCGCAGAACAAAATCCTGCAACTAAAGAAGAAGTTGAAAAGATTGTTCAAAATCAATTGGAGAAACTCCAAATTGAGTTAAGTCCAGAAGACCGTCAATTATTGGTCGATTTAATGGATCGTATTCGACAACTGGATATCGATTTCAGTAAATGGTCTGATCAATTGAATGACTTAAGCAAAACAATTGAAGATAAAATCGGCAACATTGTTGATAATGAAGGCTTTTGGCAAAGTGTTAAAGACTTCTTCAATAGTTTAATCGATTCCATTCGGTCATTATTTAATTAAGTGAAAAACCTCCCAAGTGGAGGTTTTTTTTCATGAAGTGAAATGTTTAAATCTTGTACATGCAGCTACTTTCTAGCAAGGCTAAATTGGTCTAGCTCCAGTGCCAGAAAGGCGAAATATACGTTTTCTTCCTTCCGTCGCCAGTATCAAACTAGAGCGGAACTTTTCGCTTTTCTACATTGAAACAGAACAATTGCGCATCCTTTAATTGCGTGATAAACTAAAAGAAAAAATATCTCGAATTCGAGATATTATTATATAGGAGGAATTATTATGGAATTGGCCGGTATTCACCATGTATCAGCAATTACAGCGAACGCTGAAAAAAACTTTGATTTCTTTACTCGTATAATGGGTATGCGACTCGTGAAAAAAAGTGTGAATCAAGATAACACATCGTCATATCATCTGTTTTATGCGGATGCGGTAGGTACACCTGGGACGGATATGACCTATTTTGATATTCCGCACGCAGCAAAAACGGTACCTGGTGTTTCAAGCATCAGTAACACAGCTTTTCGCGTAAAAAGTGAAGATGCCCTGGCTTTTTGGAAAGAACGCTTTACGGAACACAATGTTTATTTCGAAGAAGTGATTGAACGTTTCGGAAGAAAAACGATGTATTTTGAAGACTTTGAAGGATCACGTCTCATGTTGGTAGTTGATGATGGAAAAGGAGTACCTTATGGAATTCCTTGGACAAAATCAGCGGTTCCTGAAGAATTTGCAGTTGTTGGATTAGGGCATGTCACTTTGACTGTTCGTAAAGCGGAACAAACACAGCTTGTCTTGACTGAAGTATTAGGTTTTACAAAAGTAGGCACGTATCCATCACCTATTCAAGGCATGCCTGAGATTACGGTTTTCTCCACTGGGGAAGGTGGGCCTGCGTCAGAAGTGCATATTGAAGAACGTCCCGATTTGCCAATGGAGCGACCAGGTCGTGGGAGTGTCCATCATGTGGCGTTCCGGGTAAAAACGTTTGAAGACTATGATAAATGGGAAGAGTTACTCCGTTCAAAAGGATTTATGACTTCTGGCAAAGTTGATCGCTACTACTTTAAATCAATTTATTTCCGTGAACCGAATGGAATATTGTATGAACTGGCAACTGATGAGCCAGGGTTTGCTACTGATGAGTCAATGGATACATTAGGTGAAACCCTTGCATTGCCACCGTTTTTGGAATCACGTCGTGAACAAATTGAAGCCTCACTTCGCCCGCTTTCATTGAAAGAGTAAATTATGCTACACTGAAAAAAAGGAGTGGTGGTAATGGAGTTCCAGTTTAAAGAATTAGGTCATGATGCATACGCATTTGTGCATGAAAAAGATGGTCAGGCCTTAGGGGAAATTACATGGACGTTGCTTGGGGATGTAATGGTGATGGATCATACATTTGTTTCTCCGGCACTTCGGGGGCAAGGGGTAGCTAAACAATTACTCGATCGTTCAGCAGCATATGCTCGGGAAAACGTATATAAAATGGAAGCAGTTTGTTCATATGTCGTGTCTGCTTTCAATCAATCAGATGAATATGAAGATCTTAAAGCATAAAAAAGGCAATCCGCTAATTCATTTAGTGGGTTGCCTTTTATGTCGACTTCGTCATATTGTTTATCCCTCACATTTGAGTAAAAATAAATAAAAAACCAGTTAATACGGAAGCACCTACCATTGTGTACATGAAATCTGATTGACTGAAGACTAATTTCTTTTCCATCGTGCATCATCTCCCTCCATTATGGTATTACTAATTGTGTACCCGTGCATTCCACGTTTAAAACAGGTTTATTCATAATTTCTTAAGGGAATATTGAATAAATGAAACCATATTACTTGTGGTTCGTACATAATATAGTAAATAAAATTTAAGAGGTGAATGCTTTGAGCAGAGCGGGAGAAGTAACATTAGGTGTAATTGGTACTATATTAAACGGCATTTTATTAATTTTTGCGACGCTTGCAGTTGTGGGGGCATCCAATGCAAACCCCGATGAATTGAAACAAATGTTCGAAGAAGAAATAATGTTATCCGATCCGTCCATGACAGCTGAAGACATTGCGATATTTAATGATGCTGTTGATGTCGGTCTGAATGTAGTCGGCGTGGTAGGATGGGTAATTGTTGTAACTTTACTTATCAGCGTCATCTTAAGTATATTGGGCGTTGTGAAAGTGTCCAAAAACAAGAGTCCGAAAGCTGCAGGAATCTTATTCATCTTTGCAGGGTTATTGTCAGGTATTTTGTTATTGGCGCCAATTTTGTTCTACATTGCAGCAATTATGTGTTTCGTGCGTAAAACACCTGTAGAAGATTCTTACTACAACAATGAAGTGCAACATCAAAATTAACCACAACAACCATTAAAAAAAGTGGAAAGCGCTAATCAGTCTAAATCTGGCGCTAACCATATTCAGCTTTTACATGAGAGTTTTAAGTTTAGTAGCTTAACTAGATAAGAAAACGCCTGTTAACATTTAACTGTTAACAGGCGTTTTTAAATTATAAACATATTTAGCTGTCGATAAAGGGTGTCCTTCAAAAAACTCATCGAACTCTTCGACACATGTAAAATTACTACGTTCATAGAATGTACGACCTTTTTGATTTTCGCTTTCAACGTAAACAAATAATTGTTGAGCATCTTGAATGTGTTGCAGTCCTTCATTTAATAACTGCTTCCCATATCCTAAATGCTGATGCGAAGGCAATAAATAAATGGCTGTCAGTTCGGCATCTCCATCTTCATCTACGCGCGTGAAATTGGCAAACCCAATAATTTCGTTATCATGAATAGCGACATACACAGATGTTTTTTCTAAACGTTTCATCATCATGGCATTTGAATAAGCCCGTTCAATAAATAAATCTTGAATTTCAGCTGGAATAATACCTTCATAAGTATCATGCCAACTAATCTTAGCGATTTGCTGTACCGCAGCAATATCGTCTTGTTTCATCGCTCGTATCAAATCGTCTCACCTCAAAATTCTTTCAACTATCATACCAAAGATTTCACTTGTATGCCATAGCTGTGAAATAATATCCTCAAGGGGAGTGGAAAATATGTGGACAATCAAATCATTTCAAGAGTTATCAACATACGAACTTTATACATACTTACAATTGCGAGTGGATGTCTTTGTAGTAGAACAATCATGTCCCTATCCCGAGATAGATGGATACGATATGGATTCATACCATCTCGCTTATATTGAAAATGGTGAATTGCTTTCATATGCACGCATTTTACCTGCCGGGATAAAATATAACCGTATTTCAATTGGTAGAGTGATTGTGAACAAAAAAGCACGGGGGAGAGGGCTGGCAAAGCAATTAATGGAACAGGCAATATCTTTTAGCAGTGAGAAATGGCCAAACGGTGATATTCAATTGCAAGCTCAAACGCAGCTGAAACATTTTTATGGAACTTTTGGCTTTGAGGAAATTTCGGAAGAGTATAACGAAGATGGAATTCCACATGTCGACATGCTATTGCACAAATGTTGATAATGTCATCATTTTGTCATCATTATGAAGTGTTGAACATGAAAATAACGGGTATCTAATAGTTATAAAAAGAAATTAGATTTTTTGGAGGATTGGTGACAATGGGAAAAGGAAATAATCGTACATTACTGTTAGCCGGACTAGCAGCAGGAGCATATGCTTACTTTAGTAAACCTGAAAATCGTGAAAAAGCACTAGTGGCTTTCAATAATACGAAAACAAAATTCAATACCTATATGGAATCACAAAAAATGAATAAAACAGAATTGACGAAGGCAGGTCATTCAGAACCTCATGATATTGACGACAATAAAATGGTAGGCGAAGGTGCCATGACAAGTGTTCATTATTACAATCAGTCAGTCCAGGATAAAAACAAACAATCGGATTCAAATGATACAGATCCAATTGAAAAGAAATTGGATAAGGAGAATGAATAAAAAAGAAGGCTACGCTACGAGCGAGCGTACCTTCTTTTTTTATGAAGGTGATTAAGGTCAAAAGTATCGCCGTTAAACATACTAAAGAACTATTCGCGTGATTACATTTAGAATCCGAGGGATCTTCGGAAATAACTAGCATATCGCTGACTGACAGGAATTCTGGTTCCATCAGTCATCTCCAGTAAAAAAGTCGAATGGGAATCAGGTTGAATTTCTTTAATGAATGCGATATTGACTATGTATGAACGGTGACATCTGATAAAGGTTTCCGAAGAAAGAAACAATTCCAATTCACTTAAATTAAAACGGTGATAACCTTCCTTACTTTCGGTTTTCACAAACGTTTTTCTTAACTGGGTCTCCAGGAAAAGGACATGTTCATGTTTAACAGGATACCAATTTTCCTCCGTTTTTATCGTCATATATTGACTTAAAAATGGAGAAGGTTGATGGGGAAGTATTGCAGTTACTGCACCTTTGGTTTTACCTTCTTCGATAATGGGGATACTCATTCCATAATAAGAAACACCAAAAAGATCAGGATCTATAAACTCGTTCACTTTTTGACCATATAAAAGAGCTTTATATGTTGCCGTTCCTTCTTTTATCGGATCACCTGGAAGTATTTTTAAATCAATTCTTTTACTCGGTTGATAATACACATACTCGTTGGTATTTGATATCGCAATGGATGCTTGCTCAGGAAAAAACTCCTGTATGACTTTCATGATTTCATTAATTGATTTTGTGTCCAATTACTGCACCTCATTTTTAAACGAAATTCTCTATTTCACACTATTTTACCATATAAAACACTTAGGGTCAGAGGAGGTATTTTCCTTGAAAAAAGCCTTGTTTATGATAAATCCTTCATCAGGTAAAGAATTAGCAGAAACCTATATGCAAATAAATGGTAACTAATATTTGTATAATATCTGTTAAAAACCTAATATATTAAATGTCTCTTGTTTCATTTGATGGAGCATGTCGTGTAGGTGTGATAAAATACCTAATAATACAGAAAATTTACAAAAAAGAAAAAAGTAATAAAACTATATTCATAGAAGACAATTAATTATATAGTTAACTTATATGGTGAAATACGGGTGGTGAGTTTTTATGCAGTTAAATCAATCAACAGGCAGTGAAACAATAGCTAAAAAATATATGAGTGAAATTGAAATATCCTCTCAGTTTGAAGGAATAGATGATTTCTTTGAATTGGAAGCTAAGCTTTTGTATGAAATTCACCATTTGGAAACGGAACAAGCAAAGAAAACCTTGCATCTAATTATCGATCTAATATCTCTGAGAGCAGGTAAGCAGACGATTCGTGGAGTTAAAAATTACTTCAATGTGCTGTCATCCATTATGGCGAGGAAATTATATGAAAACCAAGTGCCTTCAAAAAAGGCTTTTGCTTTTAATGCTGCCTGTATCGAAATGATTGATTTTCATATGAGTGACGCGGCATTCCTTCAATTTGCAGATGATTTAATCGATTTTTTTGTGTCCGTAATTTCCGAAAGAAAACAACCTACCTTCAGTCATCAAACCGTAAATAAAGTAATTTTGTTTATTAACGAGGAAGTAGAATCTGAATTGACAGTAGAAGATATTGCAAAGCATTTCCAAGTCAGCACGAGCCACCTATCACGAATTTTCCGGGAACATGTTGGGATTACGCTGGTAGAATATTTAAATGTCAGACGTGTGGAAGAATCACAATACTATTTGCGCCATACAAACAAAAGTATTTCAGCGATTTCAAGACAATATCATTTCTGCAATCAGAGCTATTTCACCCGAATATTTAAGAAATATACAGAGGTTACTCCTAAACAATTTCGTGACCAAAAAGAACATGAATATTTTAGGTTTACATTACCAACAACAGTTTAAAGAGTCGTCCATACGACTCTTTTTTCTCTGGATTTGAAATTTGGTAGTCATATAAGGTATACTTTTCTATAGTTTAAAAGATGAAGGTGAACCTATTGAAGAAAAAAATCGGATTACTGTCAATGCTTGTGATGGCTGCCGTAGTTTTAAGTGGTTGTTCGGGTGTTGAAAATAAGGAAGGGTATTTCTATGACTTTTTAGTATACCCTTTTGAATATTCGCTTAACTTTTTTGGTGATTTGTTTAACGGAAGTTTCGGCTTAGCTATTATTGCGATTACTGTATTGATTCGACTTATATTAATGCCTTTAATGTTGCGTAACTATAAAAATCAACAAGGCATGAAAGTCAAAATGGATGCAATGAAGCCAGAAATGGATGAAATCCAAAAGAAAATTAAAGCATCGAAAGACAAAGAAGAGCAAATGAAGTTACAGCAAGAGATGATGGGACTTTACCGTAAACATAATGTAAATCCATTAAATATGGGTTGCTTGCCTATGTTGATACAAATGCCAATCATTATGGGACTTTATTTTGCGATTTTGCATTCTCCAGAAGTAAAGGACCATCAATTCTTATGGTATAGTTTGGGATCACCTGATATTATCATGACGTTGATTGCAGGTGCTGTTTACTTCTTACAAGCAAAAGTGTCATTATGGACCGTTCCTGAACAACAAAAGCAGCAAATGAAGATGTTTGTGTATATCTCACCAATCATGATTATGTTCGTGTCATTTACATCGATGGCAGCTTTACCACTTTACTGGACAGTTGGTGGTTTACTGTTAATATTCCAAACCTATTTAGGACGCAAGTTTTACTCGAATCATCCTGAAAAAGCATTAGAAGAATAACATGAAAAAGTCGGTGGCACATTGCCCCGACTTTTTTTCTAGGAGAGAGCATGATGAAGACTAATTGGTTAATCGGTTTACTCATGACCGTTTTAAGTATATTGGCCATTGTATTTACTATTAAAGGGAACATTAACATGGCTGTTTTGTTCATGACCGCGATATTTGCCATAACGAATGGTTATCGTGCGATGAAGTTAAAAGAAAGTGGATTTGGCAAAGAGGCTAAGTGGATGAAATCGGTAGCCATATTGTTTGTACTTACATTTTTCGTAACACTTTTAATGATGTTTCTTTAAAAGTGTATAAACTATAAATTTTAAGCCATCATGCTAATGAGAGACTATATTCATGCATGGAGGTTTTTAGATGAAAAAATGGATGATAGTATGTGTTGCTATACTTATATCAGGATGTATTCCCCAAAAAGATTCAATTCCAGTAAGTGGTGTGATTGAACATTCTCTTGCAACCACTATTGTAGATGCCACTGGTAAAGGAATAGGTTCAGCAGAGTTAACCGAAACAGAATCGGGGGTTAGAATTCATCTAATGCTGAAAGGACTGCCACCAGGAGTCAAAGCGGTTCATTTCCATGAAGTAGGAAAGTGTGAAAATCCGAAGTTTACAACTTCAGGAAGTCATGTGAATCCTGCAAAAAAACAACATGGTTTTGAGAATCCCAAAGGGTTTCATGCCGGAGACCTTCCTAATTTGACCGTGAACGAAAATGGCGAAGTAGATTTAGAAATTACTTCTCCGCATGTGACACTAGAAAAAGGAAAATCAAATTCATTACTTGATGATGATGGAAGTGCATTAGTGATTCATGAAAAAGCAGATGATTATGTGACGGATCCTTCAGGGAACTCGGGAGATCGAATTGCTTGTGGAATACTCAAATAAAAAACGTTCGTAGCCTTTAACGGTTACGAACGTTTTTTCTGTTTATTGTCTCTGTTTTTGTCTCGGGTTCTATCTTCTTTACGGTTTTCTAAGAGTTCATCTAATTGATGCATTAATAGTAGCACATCGAATTTTGAGATTCGTGACATATAGACACACTCCTGTCTCGATTTTGTTACTATATGATTCGTATTGCAAGATAGTTTTCTGTCCGTCTAATGAAAAAAGTTATTAATATGAGAACTTTTTTCTTGTAAGCAGTACGATAACGATGGATGGGATGGAACATAACGTCATGCCCAAGAAAGCGGCCCCTGGATGAATTTCATATAAATATCCGCCTGCCAACGTCAATATAGCAGTACTTAAACTAAAGGCAAATGCGGCATACATTCCTTGAGCCGCAGGGATGTCACTGGGAGATAGACTCCTTGAAATATACTGGATAAAGGCATAATGCGCCACACCAAAAGAAGCAGCATGAAGCAACTGAGAGATGTTAAATACCCAAACGTTGGGGAAAAGAAAGATCAATACCCAACGAATAGTGGATCCGATGCCGGCAATCAAAAACATGGTAGACACTTTGGTGTTGGCGAAGAGTTTATCTGCTCTAGTGAAAAATAAGATTTCCAAAAGAACCGCGACATTTAAAACTAACCCAATATATAAACTGTTCACGCCAAGATCTTGTAAGTAGATATAACCAAAGTTGTAATAGGAAGCATGGGCTCCTTGAAGTAATATAGCAAGGATCAACACGGTTACAAAAGGTTTGGAAGAAAGTAAACGTTTGAAATTGGATTTTCTGTTTTCTCCATCAATAGACTTGTGTTTCAAGGTAAGAGAAACAGGAGCTGGACGGGTATGCGAAACCCACATAAAAGCAAGTCCAGCCAACATAACCCATAGAATAGCCTGTTCCGACCATATTGCCACAACCGCTCCGATGAGTAAGAGACCTACCGTATAGCCAATTGAACCAAAGGAACGACTTTTTCCGTAATGTATTTGTTCATTTTGAATTAAAACCGACGCGCTACTTTCCATCGCAGGAAGCAAATTTGGATAAACGAAATTAAAAGCAATAGTGATAAGTAGTAATGACACAAATGTGTTGGCGGGAATATACAATGCCATGACCAACAATGACAAAAATGCCGTCCACATCATCACTACACGAAGAGAGAAGATTTTCGTAGCTGAAGGAAATAACACAAATGTAGATATGGCACGCGCCAGCATCCCTGCACCCATAATAAGACTTGCATGAGAAACGGAAAGTCCTTTTTCAGTTGTTAACCAGCCTGTCCAAAAGGGAAGGAATACGCCCCATGTAAAGAAGAAAGCGAAGAAATTAGTAGATAACCATTTTTGCGAATTTATCATAAATGAAACCTCTTATCTATTTCAATTGTCTAATGTATTATAGCGAAAAAATATTGATGGGTGTCATCTACAAACAATTTAATGGTAAAATAAATATAAGTAAAATGAAAGAAGGCTTCTCATGCAATCTCCAAAATACCGTTTTAATAAAAAAGATAAAAAGAATTGGCCAATCGTCCTCGCTGTTATTCTAGGTTTCCTTGTATTACTTGCACCTGTGGTTTGGATGGGATTACACAACTGGAGTCTGGATGAAAGTATAACCGCTATGGATTTTCGAAAAACAGGTGAACCTGAACCATCACATAGTACGGACAAACCGGTGGATGAAGTAAATGAAGACCCAAATCAAACTCAAAAGCCGGAACTGCCTAAAGAAACTATCCCTCCAAAGAAACCGGAAAAGACTGAAACACCAGTCGAGCCGAAAGAAAGTCCATCACCACCAGTTGAAAAACCAGCAAGCGATGAATATATACCAAATCAAAAATATCCATCAACCCCGACACTCGTAGAAGGGTTTGTTATTGCAAATAAACACTATCCATTACCAACAGACTACAATAAAGGCGAAGATTCAAAGGCCCGTGAAGCTTTCGATCAAATGGCAGCTGCCGCTAAACTTGATGGCTTTGAACTGGTAGCATTCAGTACGTTCCGTTCTTTTGAGCGACAAGAGACATTATATAATCAATATGTTGCGAAAGACGGTCAACAAGCTGCAGACCAGTATAGTGCACGCCCGGGATACTCTGAGCATCAGACAGGTTTGGCTTTCGATATCGGGGAGAGAAACTTTGAACAGCACTGGGCTTCTGCTTCTTTTGGAAAAACACCAGCTGGCCAATGGATTGCAAATAATGCCCATAAGTATGGGTTTATCATGCGATATCCACTTGGGAAAGAAGAAGTAACGGGCTATATGCACGAGTCATGGCATTTCCGTTATGTAGGTGTAGAGCCTGCTACGGATATGTTTACAAACAAACAGACGCTAGAAGAATATTTAGATCTATAAATGAATAAAGCAATCACCAAAGAAGAAGAGGATTCGTTCCTCTTCTTTTTATATTGTATCGATATGTTAATATGGTTTTTCATAATCTGGATGTTGTGTAAAGTGTCTAACCTCACACTCTTCCGGGAACCACTTTGCGTACCAATGTATAAGATGGGGTAAAAGGAGTCCATACATGACGGTTAGTGAAAATACCCAATATGTCTATACGGTTCAGCCTAGTGATACCCTGTACAGCATTGCCAGGCGTTTTGGCAGTACAGTCGCTGCTATTGAACAAGCAAACTCCCTATATCCGCCCTTCACCGATCCTGGCTTGATCTTTCCCGGTCAAGTACTCATAATTCCAGGGGGAAGATTCGGTTTTCAAAATGAAGTGTATTACGTAGTCTCCCCAAGTGACACTTTGTTTTCCATAGCACAACGGTTCTCTGTGTCTACTGACCTTTTATTTGGCATTAACTCACAGATAGCAAATCCCAATTTTATTTTTTCAAACCAAGTCATTCTTGTCCCGGCATTCATATATGAAATATCTAGTGGAGACTCATTATCGCGAATTTCCAGTCAAACAGGAGTGTCTCTGGAAAAGATAATTAGAGCGAATGAACGTCGGGCAGGATTTTCCCCTGAAGTGCTGTATCTTGGCTATCGCTTACTTATACCGTTACCTGCTTCCCGCAACATACTGGTCCTACATCCATTGCCAGGGGATGTACTTCAATCAGGTGGCTTAATTCAAGGAATGGCAAGGGCTTTTGAAGCAAATGTACTTTATAGCATCTTGGACACACAAGGAAATGTGGTATCCAAGGAGAAAAGCATAACAGCCCGTGCAGCCGGACCTGAATATGCTGAATTCTCCACCAATGCTCAATTCGAGCTTAAACCCTCCACGCCTACAGGTGAATTAAGAGTCTATACACGAAGTGCCAATGATGGAAGCATTCAAGATTTGGTAAGAGTAAAGGTTCGGTTTGAAGAATAATAAATAGTCTATGTTAAACTATCCTGTTGTTTATCGTACATTTTCGCTTACCGGATCGTCCGCGGAAAGGGAGCCGATTCCCTCTCTATTTTTATATCTATATTAGCTAACCGTATAGTTTAAAAGAGCATGAATCAAAAAAGACACTCAAATTTCTGAGTGTCTTTTTCTTGGTTATATATTATCGATTATCAATCGTTTCTGGATACATGTCGTGATTCATCATTCGATGTGCAGCCATCTCTTCATATTTGGTACCAGGTTTTCCATAGTTCGTATAAGGGTCAATACTGATGCCTCCACGCGGAGTGAATTTACCCCAAACTTCGATGTAGCGTGGGTCCATCAGTTCAACCAAGTCGTTCAAGATGATATTCATGCAATCTTCATGGAAGTCTCCATGATTTCTAAAGCTGAACAAATATAATTTTAGTGACTTACTTTCGACCATTTTAATATCAGGAATATAACTGATATAAATCGTAGCGAAATCGGGCTGGCTCGTGATTGGACATAATGAAGTGAACTCCGGGCAATTGAACTTCACGAAATAGTCTCTATATGGATGTTTGTTATCGAATGATTCCAACACACCGGGATTATATGAAAAATCATATTGTACATTTTGATTCCCTAATAAACTGATTCCTTCTAAATCTTCTTTTTGACGGCCACTCATCTTATTTCCTCCTAGTTAGACACCGCGTTTATTTCCCCAAACTAATGCGTGCAATTGGGGCAATACTTTAGCATCGTTCATAATAGTAGATTTCATGGCACGGTCAATCAGCCATTCAAATCGGGTCAATAGAGTCGAAACCAATGCTTGGTCATCGACGGTTAGTACATCTTCATTTCCGACCTGCAAGTAAAAAGGAACGGCCGGATAACGCATGTGTATCATTTCTGCAAAATCAAAGTCTTCTTCATTGAAAACGACAACCTTCAGACTGATATGGGAGTCTTTTAAAGTCATCATGAAAGTATCAAGTTTGTTAAAATCAGTCACCATTAGCGAGCTCGGTGGTTTTGGGGAAATCGTGATATCATCGATTTCTGTTAGCCAGTCTTGCCAAAATGATCCTTGTGTTTCAATGGCCACTTTCCATCCTTGCTCGTGACATTGGTTGACGAATTCACCCAACCCTTTATGAAGAGCGGGATTGCCCCCTGAAATCGTTATATGTGAAAAAGCGTCTCCGCCGATTTCTTTGAGCGAAGAAATGATTTCCTCTGCTTTCATCGCAGTACTTTTACCGGTTCCATCCCAAGTGAATTTGGAGTCACACCATGAACATGAATAATCACATCCGCCCGTACGGACAAACATCGTCTTTTGTCCAATGACCATTCCTTCACCTTGTATGGTGGGTCCGAATATTTCCATCACAGGTATTTTCATAGCAGATCCTCCGCTTTTGGACGATACACAACATAGCTGGTAGGGGTTTCACGAACCACAACTTGAATACATTTTGGTTGGTTGGACAAAGTCATCAATTTCTGTTGGATGGTCGTCCAAATCACTTGAGCTACTTGTTCGGTCGTAGGGTTATTCTGTTTGAATTCTGGATGATCATTCAGCACTGTATGATCATATTTTTTGTGAATGAGATGTTTAATCACTTTGAAATCAATAAGAAAACCCATTTCATCCAGTTCGTCTCCAGCAATCGTAATGTTGATGAAGTACGTATGGCCGTGCATATATTGGCAGTTACCCGCGTCGGCATGTGGAATGAAATGCGCCGCAGACAAATGCATATCTTTGTTTAATTCAAATCGGTAAGTATGAGGTGTTTGTGGGTAAAATTGCTGAATCACTGGGCTCCACTCCCTTGTTTTTCTTCAAGGTAAGTTGTTAACCCATTTTTGCGCAATACGCATGACGGGCACTCGCCACAGCCATCCCCGCGAACTCCTTCATAACAAGTGAGTGTTTTGGTGCGGACGAAATCCAACGCGCCTAATTCATCAGCGAGTTTCCATGTTTCCGCTTTATTCAACCACATTAATGGTGTTTGGAATTCAAGTGAAGTATCCATAGCCAGGTTAATGGAAACATTAAGTGCTTTTACAAATACATCACGACAATCTGGGTATCCACTGAAATCAGTTTCACAAACGCCTGTAATGATATGGCGTGCCCCAATTGACTGAGCATAAACGGCCGCAAATGATAGGAATAAATGATTTCTTCCTGGGACGAATGTTGATGGCAATTCACCATCGACTGCATCGGTTACTGCAATGTCATCTCTGGTAAGTGCATTGGCAGATAACTGGTTGATTAGTGTCATATCCAACACTTTAAATGGCACGTTTAATTCCTTGGCAATTTCTTCTGCACATGTAATTTCTTCGATATGTCTTTGACCGTAGTCAAACGTAACTGTATACACTTCTTCGTACTGTGTTAAAGCCCACAGTAGACAAGTGGTACTGTCCTGGCCACCACTAAAGACGACCACTGCTTTTTCTTGTTTCATTGCTCATTTCTCCTTTTGAAGAATGAGTATTCGACATCTCTATTTAGGTGATTCAGTTTTTGAACATCACATATAAACATGAAAATGGCAGTCACCGAGCGAATCGGCGGATGCATGAACTGAATTGGGGCTGATTAAGCACAAAAAACTGTAATGCTAAGCAACAGTTTTCACCTTAGTTTTTTATAGAGGGAGTTTGCGAACCTCTTCCTATTTTGTTACATCGTACATAATAGCACAGAACGGATAGAGTGCATATAAAATGGGGGCTTTTAATCGTGTTGAACCCGTTGCACCAAATAAAAAGGCATGAAGATTAAATTATCTTCATGCCGGTTTTAAAGTAGTCATTATTAAAGAATAGGAGATAGAAGTCTGGAGAAAGACTCCTTCAATTTAATTATTCTTGTCCGGGATTCATAAAGTTCCCATGTTAACTCCTTGGATAACAACATATCCTGCTCAAATAACTCAGCCAATTGATGGGAAGTTTCCCGATCATAAATAAAGGCATTCACTTCGAAGTTTAATTTGAAACTGCGTACATCAATATTTGCTGTCCCAACAGTTGAGGCTTCATCATCGACTACAATCATTTTCGTATGCAGGAAACCATTGTCGTAAATATATACTTTTGCCCCTGCTTTTATTAGATTGCCGACGTACGAGTAAGTTGCCCAGTAAACAAACATATGGTCAGGTTTATTTGGAATCATAATCCGTACATCAATACCGGATAGACAAGCAATGCGAAGTGTATCCATAAAACTCGCATCGGGAATGAAATAAGGTGATTGAATATAAATATATTTCTTAGCCATCGTAATTAACTTCAAATAACCATTTTTGATTTGTTCCCACTCTGAATCAGGTCCACTTGAAACAATTTGCAAGCCGACTGATCCTTTCAAAGGAATAGCAGGGAAATAACGATCGGAGTATTCGATATCCTGTTCCTTCGATGCCGCTTGGTTCCAGTCCAAAATAAATCTTGTTTGCAAAGGGTGAAGAGCACTGCCTTCAATGCGTAAATGTGTATCGCGCCAATAGCCGAATTTGCGGTCTAATCCTAAATACTCGTCTCCTACGTTAAATCCACCAATATAGCCGACGCGTCCATCAATTACAACGATTTTGCGATGATTACGGTAATTCAGTCGAGGATTAAGGAGCGGCATGATCGAAGGGAAAAATGCTTCCACTTCGCCACCTAAATCCATAAGTTCCTTGAAATGTTTTTTACGAACTCCCCGTGAGCCCATATCATCAAAAAGTAAACGGACCTTCACGCCTTGCTTTGCTTTTTTAATGAGTACATCATAGATGCGACGACCGAGACCGTCTAAACGGAAAATATAATATTGAATATGAATGTGGTCTTTCGCGTGTTCCAGGTCTTCTAATAAAGCGGAAAACTTTTCATTTCCATCATTGTAAATCGTCAATGCATTATCCTGTGTTAGTACAGCATGATTGTTACGTAAGTGCATGTAAATCATATCTTGATAGTCTTGGGAATCGTCAAGACGATACTCAAAAGTTCCTTCTTCGATGGCATCAATTTGATAATCTATCAAGTTATCAATCCCGATTTTACTGCGACCTTCCCATCGGAATAAATGTCTTTTGCGTAATTGTCTACCCAACAACAAATAAAGAATGAATCCTAGGATAGGAATAAAAAATAAGACCATTAACCATGCCCAGGTTGAAGAGGCATCTCGCCGCTCAAGGAAGATTAACACAATGGCTAGAAAAATATTAAGTATGATAATGGCGGAAAAGCCGATGCCGAGTAAATTGGCAGCCATATAGTCCCTCCTAAATAAACTGATTTGGTCATATTTAAGTATAGCTTAAAGTAACATAAGAAAGAAGGGGGTGAAAAATCGAACAGTTAAATGAATGTTTCTCGACTCCTTAAGCTTTTGGCGCATGTGTTGACTTTATTATGAGCAGGGGGGATTATTTTGGATTATTTATTTATCTTTATCAATGCCGCCATATTGCTACTCTTAATTGGACTTCTTATATATATGGGACGGAAGCATATTTCATTTTCAAAAAGGGTGTTCACAGGACTTGGCTTAGGGATTGCATATGGTCTAGTTTTACACTATGTATATGGGACAGATTCTGAAATACTGAGTGAATCAGTCCAATGGTTCAATCTAGTTGGAAATGGTTACATCAAATTGCTTCAAATGATTGTTATGCCATTAGTGTTCATTTCTATCCTTTCAGCCTTTACCAAGATTACAATCGGGAAAAATTTCGGCAAAAAGACGGGTCTTATTTTAAGCTTATTGATTGGTACTACAGCAGTTGCTGCTGCAGTCGGAATCCTTTCAGCGGTTGTATTCGATTTGGATGCTTCCCAAATTGTGAGCGGAGACGCTGAAACCGAGCGCGGTGCTTACATTGAAATGCGTACGGCAGAAGTGGCTGATCGAACATTGCCAGAACAGATTGTTGATTTGTTACCAGGAAACCCATTCCTTGATTTCACAGGTGCACGACCGACTTCCACTATTGCTGTTGTCATTTTTGCTGCATTTTTAGGCTTCGCTTATTTAGGAATAGCTAGAAAAGAAGTAGAACATGCGGCGGTACTAAAAAGTACCGTGGATGCAGTGTATGCATGGATCATGCGTGTTGTGAAAATCATCTTACGTTTGACGCCATATGGAATTTTGGCCATTATGGCACGCACCGTGGCCATGTCTGATTTTGATGCCATTTATGATTTAGGTAAGTTTGTTATTGCATCATATGTCGCACTGATTATTATGTTTGCTATTCACTTATTGATCGTTTCACTTTCTGGATTAAACCCATTCACTTACGTGAAAAAAGCAGCTGAACCATTATTGTTTGCTTTCACTTCACGATCAAGTGCAGGTACTTTACCACTGACAATCAATGCTCAAACTACTCGTTTAGGTGTACCAGAAGGTATTGCTAATTTTGCAGGTTCATTCGGGTTATCCATTGGCCAAAATGGTTGTGCAGGTATTTATCCTGCGATGCTTGCGGTCATGATTGCGCCAACAGTAGGACAAAATCCATTAGAGCCGATGTTCCTGTTAACGTTGATTGCTGTCGTAGCTATTAGTTCGTTCGGCGTGGCTGGGGTTGGCGGAGGCGCAACTTTTGCTGCTATTCTCGTATTGTCCGCATTGGATTTACCTGTTGCATTAGCCGGGTTACTAATTTCAGTCGAGCCTTTAATTGATATGGGACGTACAGCGCTAAATGTAAGTGGCGCTATGGTGTCAGGTGTTACGACTTCTAAAATAACAGGCGAACTGGATACTGATATGTACAATGAAGCAATCGATAACCAAACAGTGTAAGGATATAACGTTTTATTGAATGACGGGGGTACTCCATTAGTGTATAACACTTTTGGGGTACGCTCGTTTTTTACTTGTTTCATATTGTAATTTTGCATGAAGCTTAGATAAAACACTCCTGACGTCCGTATCCTGCTACGTCTGTAGACGGATTAATTACATACGCCTCCTTGATATCCTTAAGTACATAATATTACGGGTAAGTGAGCGGGAGGAATTCATATGTTTGCTATCGTCAAACCACAAGGGTTTTTTGGTTGCAGAAGAGACATGAACTTAGAAACGACCGTATCGTCTGAAAAAACGGGCAGGGTGGAAGTTGCCCCGTTACCGATGGACGTGAAAGAAAAGGATTCAAACAACCATAAGATTTTATGAATAAGGGCCGTGCAAAGGATATGCACAGCCCATCTTTTTATGAGGATGGGGGTTTTAAAGGGAACTGTATAAAATTTCTTTAAAATGACAGAACTTCCAGTCCCCTTAAACGTCCAATTTAATAAAGTGGAAGGTGCATGCAATGTATTGGTGTAAAATCGCTCGAACAGAGAAAGAATTTGAGGCAATAGCTAAACTGAATTATGAAACATTCGTAGAGGAGATACCTCAGCATGAACACCATCCTAGTGGCAAACGTACAGACGAATTCCATGCTGAGAATACATATTTAATCGTACTGAAAAACCAAGAACTAGTGGGAATGATTGCCCTTCGTGATGAACGCCCATTTTCCCTGGACCGCAAAATGGGACCGGTAGAACATGGGCTTCCTGAAGAAGCGTTGGACGGCAAATTATGTGAAATACGATTGCTTTCGGTCCGCAAAGATCATCGGAACGGTCGTGTATTTTTCATGCTAGCACGTGCATTGGCTGACCATGCCTATGAAAAAGGCTATGGGGCAGCTGTCATTTCAGGAACCGTCCGGGAATTAAAACTTTACGGTCAACTCGGTTTCAAAGCGTTTGGAAAACCTGTAGGGAGTGGGGAAGCCGTTTTTGTCCCCATGTATTTGACTAAACAGCATTATGAACAATCGGTTGCTGCTCGCTTTCAAAGCAAGCGCTATACTTTCTACCCGGGTCCGAATGAATTAAGTGTGGAAATGAAAAAAGCTTTTCAGCGCTCACCGATCTCCCATCGATCATATCAATTTGAAGCGTCTCTGAAACGGGTACGGACCATGCTCTTGGAAATGACAGGGGCATCACATGTTCATTTGCTGGCAGGAAGCGGGACACTTGCCAATGAAGCCATGATCGCCCAAATTACACAGCTCAAATCTAAAGGGGTAATTTTGGTTAATGGTGCATTTGGGGAACGTTTGAAACAACAGGCTCAAAGATGGGGTCTGGCGTACGACACTATTGAAATGGAGTGGGGAGAGCCATTCGATTATTCAGAAGTGGAACATCATTTGAAGTCTGGTATGTACGGATGGATTTTACTGACTCATGGGGAAACCTCCACAGGGATGCTGAATGATGTGGCTCCGATCAAGAAACTTTGTAAAGAACTTGGAATCAAAGTGTGTATGGATTGCGTCAGTTCGTTCGGCGCAGTTCGCTTTCAGCTTAAAAATATATACTTGGCAACGGGTGTAAGTGGGAAAGCCATCGGTTCGATGTCTGGAATGGCAATGGTTTTTTCAAATCACATAATCGAAGAATCACACACCATTCCAACATATTTGGATCTCGGGTGTTATTCGAATGGTCAAATCCCATTCACTTATTCTTCTCAAATGCTTGCAAGCCTTGAGATTGCGTTGGGTGCATACAAGCAAAATGAACGTTATGACTTGTTAAATACCCGCTATCAAACGCTTTTAATGGCGGAAACCAACAAAGAGCTTGAATTTTTGACTGGGCAGGGCTATCCAATGATTGTGACCCTCAAAGTTCCGTCGAAAACGGAGTACCTTGTCAAGGATGCGAGACTTTCCGGATTTGATCTTCATGCTCAAAGTGAATATTTGAAGCAAAGAAAGTGGGCCCAACTGTCACTCATACAACCAGATTTTGAAGAAGCTTTCGAGAAATTCCTATTGTGGCTTCATCATTACAAAGCATATGAAAAGCAGTGAACTCAGAAGGAGTCACTGCTTTTTAGCAAGTCGTTATACGTATGGAGAATAAACGTTTTATATGGTGTTTCGGGTAACGGTAGAATCAAGTCATGACCAATCTTGGCTTCATTCACCGCTTTTTCTTTATCACCAAGTTTGGCGTAGCATTTCGCACGATAGGCATGAACCTCATAACTCATTGATAAATCAAGTGGGTGATGGATATAGTCGGGTATTTTATATTGGTTTAGTAGCGTCAGCGCTTTATTGATTTGACCCAGCCCATATAATGATTTTCCTTTTTCGAGCAGGTAGTGGTTTGTATCCTCTGTATTCTTATATAGTTCGTTTCCGAGTTCTAGAAAACGTTCGATATGGGTCAGCGCTTTATCGTACTCATGTGCATAGGAATTGTAATAATGTGCTTCCAGTAATTCTGCCATGGCTGTGGAATAAAGATTTTCTGCGAATTCCCCGTATTGTCTGACCTTGCGGAGATAGTATTCACGGTCCGCATCGTTTCCGTTGATAATGGCCTGGGCTCCAGCAAATCGATATAAATCGTCGATGCGGTAAAAAATTCGTTCTTCTTTTGAGTAAATTAAGGCTTCATTCATTTTCAACTGGGATTCTTCATATTTGCCAACTGCGGAATATAAAATGGATTCAATGTACATGTAGTCAAGGGTGGTCACGGCATCCAGTTTGATGGAGGGTGAATCAAAACGGGCATGCTCTTCCAAAATAATCGACAAGGCTTCTTCGTAAGCGTGTAGGTTGAACTTGATTAACCCTTTAAACATCGCTAGCGATGCCCACTGATTGTATAAATGCAATTGCTCGTAAAGTTTCATTGCCTGATTATAATAGGTTTCCCAATCATCACGTTTTAAATAGTAGCCGCATTTACTGTAAATCTCGAGTAAACGTGCTGATTCGTAACTGATTGACAATTTATCGACAACCGGCTGCACGAGTTCAGTGATTTGTTGGTGTTCGTCCATTAAATCCGAGAAATCCACTTTATATAATTTTTCCACTTTGGCCAACAAACTTCTTTTTTCCGTTTGACTGACGTCTTCCATCAATTCGGACGATTCAATCCCAAGTCTTTTTGCAATATAAGATAAACTCTCCATAGAAGGTTGGGCTTTGCCGTTTTCAATTAAACTCAACATCCCTTTTGTTAGCTGATCTCCAGCTAATGCTTCCAATGTGAGTTTCTGTTGCTTGCRTAATTTTCTGATGCGTAATCCAAGTGAATCCATAACAATCGCTCCATTTCTAATTAGTTTAATTATATTAAACTTTTGGTTGCAAGGGAAGTTTTTTCGTGTTATTATTTGTTTAATTAAATTAAACTTTCGAAAAGGGGAATGAGTCATGGAAGAATCCATGAAGTTAAAAAAAGCGACCTATCACTTGTGGACGTTCACCATTAGTAAATTAATTTCGACGTTCGGTGTCAGTGTCTTTTCGTTTGGAATTAGCTTTTATATTTTATCGGTAACAGGTTCTGCAACTAGCTTCGCTATAGTGCTGATCTGCAGCATACTGCCAAGAGTTCTTGTTGCGCCGTTTGCAGGGTATGCAGCGGATAAATATTCGAAAAAAATGATCATTATCGTTGCACAGATATGCAGTGTGTTGGCGGTAGGCGGGTTATTGGTTGTTAGTTTAACTTTTGGTCTTTCACTGATCGCCATTTATATTACGCAAATCATTTTATCAATTACCTCGTTGTTTTCTGGGGTTACATTCAGTTCTTCCATTGCAAATTTGGTGGATGATGCAAGAATTCAAAAAGCGATGTCTTTCAATCAAATGTCAATGTCAATCGCATCAATAGGAGGACCTGCGGTAGGAGGTCTATTGTTCGGTCTGGTATCCATGAAAATGTTCCTCATCATTCACATGGTCAGTTACATCATTGCTGTCATTCTTGAATCCACTATGGATTTCAATTTGTACTCGAAGAAAGCGGCTGAATTTATAGAAGAGAAAAAAGAAACGATGCTTGAAAACATGAAAGCTGGCATCACTTACTTGAAACAGCACAGGGTACTTTCGGTAATCGTATGGGTAGCGTTAGTAATCAATTTCTTTTTCGGTGCGTTTACGGTTGGTTATTCTTACATCCTCGTAGAAGAACTGAAGGTTCAATCCGCCCATTTCGGTATAACGGAAGGAGCACTGTCTATCGGAATGCTCTTGGCTTCCATTTATTTATCCGCACGCAAGGATATTAAGTTTCCGCTTATTGTCTCGAAAAGAGGGATTATTATAATGGGGCTTCTGATGGCCACTGCCACGCTGCCCTTACTTGTGACTCTTTCTTATATGGGGATTGTCAGTTTCTATTTCGTTCTCATGTTCTCATTCGGTGTCGCTATGATTTTTGTTAATACACCGATTGGCGTCATGATGCAAAAACAAATAGCGGAGGAGTACAGAGGTCGGGTTTTCGGACTCCTTGAAACGATGGCTATGTCATTGATGCCACTTGCGATGGTGTTGTTCGGTTTCTTATTCGATATCGTACCTGCACAATATGTATTGCTTGCTTCAAGCTCCATTATGTTGGCAGCCGTCATTTACATGCTTCGACCATCCGTTATGAAACAAGCACATCCGGATTTGGAAGAAGAAATGGTTTCTGAACCAATTAAAGCCGTATCAACTCATTAAAAAAATCCAGCCCCTCAAATCATGAGGAGGCTGGATTTTCGTTTTTCAATGACTTACTGGAGTTGCGGAACAAGATAATTAAGACAATAGAAATCAGCGCAAGAACAGCTGATAAAACATATACGTTATCTGGCTGTACGGTAAAAATCCATGTGAACAGAAGGGGACCGATAATACGACCCATATTGTCCATCGAATACGTCATGCCTGCCGCTGTTCCATATCTGCCACCAGACTCTTTTGTCGTCAATGAAACCAATACTGTTCGTGCAAGTGCATTTCCGGCCGTAAAGACACTGAGTGCAAAGCCGGCCCACAGAAGGCTACCTGTAAATAGCAATAGTATCAGTCCAATGGCTGTTACTACCTGTGCCGCCATAATCCATTTCGTTTCCTGACCATTTTTCACACGTCGAACGACACCGCCTTGAATAACGGCATCTACTAAACCACTTGCCATAAATAAATAGCCGAGTTGCAGAGGAGTAATCGATATTTTATCAATCTGGAACAACTGGAATGTAGCTTCCAGACCTGCAAGCAGAAACGTCACCATAAATGAGAACAAGAAGAGGTAGCGAATTCGATACTGCCAGAGTTTGTTGGCATCTTTTGGCACAATGGCTCTTTTTCTTGCTTCCCCTCTAGATGCCGGTTCTTTTAATAAAAGACCCGCATACACCATCAAGGCTAATATCAATAAAGCCGAAACAATGAAGGGAAGTTGCAGTGTAAGGCCACCAAGGACACCGCCAATAGCAGGTCCGAAAATGAAACCGAGTCCGATTGACATCCCAAGCAAGCCCATATATTTGTTGCGTTCTTCTTCAGTCGTCATATCAGCTACAAACCCGGTAACGGCTGTATATAATGCACCGGAAAAAATACCTCCGACGATTCGTGAGACATACAACATCGGCAGCTGCTCAATAAAGAGAGCGAAAATCAAAAAACTCATACTGAAACCTAATAGGCCAATCAGAATTAATTTTTTTCTTCCTGTTCGATCCGATAATGAACCCCACAGTGGAGCTGTAAAGAAGGAAGCTAATGCATAAATCGTCAGTAATCCGCCAACGTGAACTTCACTGTAACCCTGCTCCAAAACTACCTCAGGCAAAATTGGAATGATGATTCCAAAACCTAAATACACAAAAAATTGTACAGACATCAATAACAAAATGGCTTTCTTCATTCAAAAGAACCCGCTTTCTAAACTCAATCCATATAATTCATTTTACTCGCAAATCAACCTTCAAACAACAAAGGACAAAAAGAAAAGTGTGAAGCGCATACCTAACCTGAGGGTGCGTGGAACTAGACATATAAAAACTTGAAAGAAAGATAATACATATAAAAATTCATGCTTTATTATATGTGGAAAAAAACCCGCAGATCGTATTCTGCGGGAGAAAATTAAAGTTTAGCACGTTGAAGACGCAGTGCATTTAATACAACCGAAACCGAACTAAATGCCATGGCAGCCCCAGCAACCCATGGTGCGAGTAATCCGACAGCCGCAATCGGGATGCCGATTGAATTGTAGGCTAATGCCCAGAATAAATTTTGTTTAATATTTCGTACTGTCAACCGACTCATGAGTATTGTCTCAGGTACACGTAGTAAATCTCCGTGCATCAATGTTACGTCTGCCGCTTCCATCGCAACGGCCGTTCCAGTGCCCATGGCAATTCCGATATCAGCAACGGCTAAAGCTGGAGCGTCATTGATGCCGTCACCGACCATGGCAACCTTGCGACCTTCATCTTTCAGTGAAGTGATGACTTCCGCTTTTTTCGTAGGGAAGACACCTGCAACGACATGCTTGATGCCAACTTGTCTCGCAATCGCCTGCGCGGTTGTTTCCTGATCGCCAGTTAACATCACCACGTGAATGCCCATTTGCTGTAACTTTTGAATAGCTTCCTTTGAAGTTTCTTTTACTTGATCGGCGATTGCAATCGTGGCGACATGAACATCATCAACGGCCATGAACATGACCGTTTTCCCATCCTGTTCGAGTGAAGGAGCTTGATCCAATGCCGAGTCTAACTCGATCGTGTGGTCAAACAAAAGTTTACGTGTACCAATGACAATTGCTTTGGAATTAATAGTACTCTTAATGCCGTGCCCTGGAATCGCCTCAAATGAAGAACTCTTATACGGGATTTCATTGATTTCCTTGCCAAAAGAAGTAATCGCATGTGCTACTGGATGCTCAGAATTACTTTCGGCAGCCGCAGCCAACAGAATAAGTGTTTGTCGATCCTGTTGATTTGCAACAATAAACTCTGTTACAGCAGGTTTACCTTTTGTGATGGTTCCAGTTTTATCGAACACAACCGTATTTATAGATTTTGTGTTTTCCATTGCTTCAGCTGTCTTGAATAATATCCCAAGCTCAGCCGAGCGACCTGAACCCGCCATAATTGAAGTAGGAGTTGCAAGCCCAAGCGCACATGGACAAGCAATGACCAGTACAGCAATAGTACTTTCCAGTGCCGAGGCAAAGTTACCGATGTCCACAAAAAGGTACCAAACTACGAAAGTCAGAAGAGCAAGACCTACAACAACCGGCACAAATATACCCGAGATTCGGTCTGCCAATCTTTGTATCGGAGCTTTGGATCCTTGTGCTTCTTCAACCACACGGATAATGGAAGACAGAACGGTTTCTTTACCGATCTTTGCAGCTTTTATTCGCAGTGCTCCATTCGCATTGATTGTTGCAGCGAAGACTTCATCATTTTGTGCTTTTTCAACAGGCAAACTTTCTCCGGTAAGCATGGATTCATCCACCGCAGATGAACCGGAAAGGACAACGCCGTCAACAGGAATGGATGCACCTGGCTTAATAAGCAAGATATCGTCTTTTTGCACAGATTCTATAGGGATTTCACGCGTCTGGCCATTTTCCTCAATTATGGCTATTGACGGTTGAAGATTCATTAATTTCTTTATAGCATCTGAAGAATGCCCTTTCGCACGCGCTTCGAAGACTTTCCCTAGTAAAATAAGGGTAATCAACACTGCACTTGTTTCGAAATACAGCCCGAGCATATGTGTTTCCCCGTGTCGCAAGCTATCCAATACGAGATAAACACTGTAAAAATAAGCTGCCGAAGTACCGAGAGCAACTAAGACATCCATATTGGCACTCTTATTGCGAAGTGCAAAATACGCCCCTTTATAAAACATCCAGCCAATCCAAAATTGAACCGGTGTCGCTAATGCCCATTGAACAAATGGATTCATTAAAAGCTCTGGAACATATAACGATGAAGTAAATGAAAAATGTCCTAACATTGTCCATAAAAGGGGAAGTGATAGAATGGCAGAAATCCAGAACAAACGAGTTTTCTTTTGAATGTCAGCCTTTTTATAATCAATGGCTTCGGCCTTTGCATCATTTTTGAAAGTTGCATCGTACCCTAAATCTTGGATTTTCTTCACAATGTCATGTGGGTTTGTCTGATTAGGATTAAATGAAATCTTTCCTGTTTCAAGCGCTAAATTTATGGCTGCTTCATTTACACCAGGCAATTTACTCAATCCTTTTTCAATACGGGTTGAACAAGCTGCACAAGTCATTCCTTGAATTCTCAGGTCAACTTGCTCACTGATTACGTCATAGCCAAGTCCGCGTACTTGGTCTTCTAACTGATTCGGTTGAATGGTTTTCGCATCGTATGTAATATGTGCTTTTTCAGTTGCAAAGTTAACGGTAGCGGAAGATACACCTTCCATTTTCTGAAGCCCTTTTTCAATCCGATTTGCACAGGCTGCACAAGTCATACCGGTTATCGATAATTCTTGTTGAGTTTCAATCATAATTTTACCTCCTTATATATACCTTTACGGGGTATATAAAATGTTGAAAAAAAACTGCGAATTTCGCAGTCTTATTTTAATATTTATTTAGCTACCGAGTATCCTTGCTCTTCAATCGTATTCGTAATTTTTTCAACTTCAACTACGTCTTTGTTAAATTCAACACCCACTGTGCCGTTTTCCAGATGTACCTGCACGTTATCAACACCAGAAATTTTTGTAACACTGCTTTCAATTGCTTTAACACAATGTCCACAAGACATACCTTCCACTTTTAATGTAACGTGATCTACCATTGGAATTCCTCCTCGTTATTTTCGCATTAGTTTTTGAACCGTTGTTAGTAATTCATCCAGCACATCATCTTCGCCTGCAGCTAATCGTTCTTTCACACAGCCTTTTAAATGACCATCAAGAAGAACTTTTGCAACACTGTTTAAGGCAGATTGAGTTGCTGATAATTGGGTAATAATATCATCGCAATACACATCTTTATCAACCATGCCTTTAATCCCGCGTATTTGTCCTTCAATTCGGTTTAGCCGGGTGGTTAAATCTTTTTTTATGGAATCTGGATGATGGCTTTTTCTACAAGTCGTTGGTTCTAGAGGTTCCTCAGGTGGTGAAGCATCAGTATTAGTGGTCATGATTTTATCACCTCCAGATTTTCTTAAGTATAAAGTACCGTCGGGGGGTATGTAAAGAAAAGAGAATCAAAAATCCCCAAACTTGAAAAATAAGTTTGGGGGGTTGTTTAAAGATGTCTCGGTTCTGAAATTTCATGGAGAGCTTGAGAAGCTTCATGTGCTGTCTCACTTGGTACAGATAAATCTGCAAGAGCTACGAAGCCAACAAGTTGTTCATTCTTGATGACAGGCAGTCGGCGGATACGGTGTTGCGCCATGATTTCAGCCGCTTCCTGAGAAGTAGATTCAGGACCTACAGAAATGACTTCATCCGACATGACATCTTTTACAAGACGCTTGCCATTTTTTGCAACAGACCTTGTAACGATATCTCGGTCAGTAATCATCCCGATTACACGTGAACCTTCAACTACTGGCATACATCCGATGTCCAAAGCACGCATGCTTTGGGCAATTTCCGATATTAAATCGGTAGGTGTACATGTCACGATATCTCGTGACATGATGTCTTTAATTTTCACAAGAATCCCTCCTTATAATAATGGTTAGTATGATTTACAAAGGACTAAAATATGTAACAAAATTGAAAGATTTAAAAAAGGCTAAACGTGGTATAATAAGTGTATAAAATAGAAAGTCAAATTAATAAAACGATTTTCTTGAACCTGAACCTTTTAGTAAATGAATACGTTCCTAAACTAGAGGAAAGATAGAGGTGGATTGGATGACGAAAGAAGTTGATTTGCGAAAAATCGTTTCGAACTTGTCAAAGTTGGGTGTCACCGTAACGCTTACCAAGTCTCGTCTCGAAATGTTAAAAGCACTCGCTGCACCAACTCAGACTCCACATGCTCAAGGCTGAATCCACAACTTAGATCACACATTCGAGACACCTACTCAAAAGTAGGTGTTTTTTTATACGAACTTTTGATAATTTTTAAAATGATTCTTATAAAAATTAGTGGGAACCGGCTCCCTTTCCGCAGACAAAACAGCTAGCCTCCTAACTGTTATGTAGTTTGCATACTTGGTGGCTCATACGGAACGTGCGGCTAGCGCAAATGTACGTTAAACAAAAAAGGATTACGCGATAATTGCGTAATCCTTTCTTATTATTCATCGTCAGAAGAACCAAACATATACGTGCGGTGATGGAATTTCATGCTGAACACCAATCCTAAAGCCAGCATATTCCCCATTAACGAACTACCCCCATAACTGATAAAAGGAAGCGGGATACCCGTTATCGGTAATAGCTGAATGGTCATCCCGATGTTTTGGAATACGTGGAATGTTATCATGGCAATAATGCCGGCACATACATACGTACTAAATGGATCTTTCAGCGTTAATGTAATTTTGGTCAAGTGGTAAATCAGCAAGAAAAACAGACTCACGACAATACTTGCACCAATAAATCCATACTCTTCACCGATTACCGTGAATATAAAATCCGTATGATTTTCAGGAACGTATACTTCACGTCCTTGATAGCCTTTACCGGTAATTCCACCAGAGCCGATTGCGGTCATCGCATTAATCAAGTTATAGCCTTCCGATGTTGAATAGGAATACGGATCAAGCCATGAATAAATACGACCGAACTGATAAGGCTTAAAGCCGAATTTTTCCGAAAGAAAATCCTGCATGAAAACAGCCATCCAGAGCAAGGAACCTCCGATTAAAGCGGTTCCCGCAAAAATCGGAACAATCAACTTCCATGTGACACCACCCACAATAATCATTGCTGCGGTGATGGCCAAAAATACAAGTGAAGTACCAAGGTCTGGCTGTTGCATGATGAACAGTAAAGGTATAAGTGCCGTCGCCATGATTTTCCCCAATAGAATCAGGTCTGTTTTCATTGTTTTTAACACGAAATTTTCATGATGATTACTAATCATGCGTGCCATTGCTAAAATAAAGAACGTTTTCATGAATTCCGACGGTTGAATGCTCCCGATACCCGGTAAGTGGAACCAACTTTTTGCTCCACCACGTTTTTCAGCGATTTGACCTTCGCCGCCCGGTGCCAAAACAAGGGCAATTAAAATGAGAATCCCAATAGCATAAAGAACCCACGACATCTTTTTATATTGTTCGGGTTCGAATAACATAGTGAATCCTATAATCACTGCACCCACGATGTACCATAAAACTTGTCTAGGGATGAAATTAATCGGGTATTGACCTGATGTTTGTGCAGACGAAATTGCGAACAAACTTACAATGAATAGCAGTAATAATATAAAAGCCAACGTCCAGTCGAAACGATCAGCAAATCCTTTGTTATTTTCCATAGTTGTCACCTGAATTTCTAATTTAAAGTTATAACTTATCAATTATACCGTAAAAGATAAGCAAATGCTTGTGCAGTATGTACTGACGAAGAACATCTTAAAATGTTTCATTCTTCTCAAAGTGAGATTATAATGAAAGGAGGAATGGAGTGATGATAATGGTGAAAAAGGCACGTGATACAGAAGATTACCTTCACCATATTTATATACATATGAACGAGGCTGATCAATTTGTGATCTTCAGCGGTCTTACAATGCAACAATTTGTCCAAAATGCAGGACCATTGCAACATCTATTGTTACTTAAGCATGAATACGAAGATAGTTCTTTTAACATGCATACCCAGCTGGAATTTGTACCAGATGAAGAGGTCTTGTCATTTACCAAAGAATTTATGGATAAACCAACTGATTTGAGATGGATTGATTTTGCAGATGAACGCAGACTCAATATGTTAACGCCTCAGGAACAAGCAGAACTATTATATATCGGGCATAAAAAAGAACCGATTCGATCACCATTTTATTATCAACTCCAAAATCGATACGTCTATTTATCCAATGAAGAAGAGAGTATGACGAAAATTTATTTTCGTGAATTGAATGATTCAATTCATTTGGTCGTTAATATACTAAATCAAGTGGTCCGTGACAAAGAGAGGGGTGCTCCTTTTTGGCGCAGGAAACAAAAAGAAGGTTACCCTGAACTGACGGTGGACCAATTTATTACACATAAACCTTTGATGAAGGAAGGCGTACTGCTTTCGTTATTCAAACTCGAAAAATCAAAAGCAAGCTATGATTTAGAAATCCGTTCTTTGCCAGAATCGGTATTCCCCGATGAAATATGGGACGAATTAACTGCAGTCATGAAACAAAATCCGGACGAAACCATCCGATTCTAACTACAATCCCTTGCAAAGATGAGTGCAAGGGATTGTTTTTTGATTAGTGTACGTGGGTAAACATGGTTCATGTTAAAATAACAGTATCCAATATTGTGGAGGTATTAAAATGAAAAAAAGAATAGGTTTATTATACGGTGGGAAATCTGCCGAACATGAAGTATCTTTATCGACAGCTCGTGCAGTGACACAAGCTTTAAATTTCAATGAATATGATGTGTTTCCAATATACATTACACATGAAGGCGAATGGCGTAAAGGTGCCCAATTATTGGCGCCGGTAGAAACAATTGAACAATTGCAATTTGATAATACATTCAATCAAGAATTGCCTAATAATATTTCCAGCTTCTTACCGTCTCAACAAGAGACAGACGCAAACGCGCTGGACGTGATTTTCCCTCTTTTACATGGACCAAATGGCGAAGATGGAACTGTACAGGGATTGCTTGAAGTATTGAATCTTCCTTACATCGGTAATGGTGTTCTAGCATCTTCTGCCGGAATGGATAAAGTCATCATGAAACAGCTCTTCGCGATTGCTGGTCTGAAACAAGTACCATTCGTTCATTTCATCCGTAAAGAATGGCAAAAAAACCAAGAGAATTTGATTGGAAAAATGGAGAAAGAACTAGCTTGGCCAGTTTTCGTTAAACCGGCAAACCTCGGTTCAAGTGTGGGAATCAGCAAAGCCTCAACTCGTGAAGAGTTAATCGAAGCTGTGGATATGGCATTGAAGTACGATCGCAAAATTATCGTCGAACAGGGCGTTAAAGCACGTGAAATTGAAATGGGTGTACTAGGTAACGATTCGCCGAAATGTTCTGTGCCAGGTGAAATCAAACCGTTGAAAGATTTTTATGATTACCAAGCAAAATACAAAGACGGCAACACGGCGATGATAATTCCTGCGGACGTCACTGAAGAAGTGGAAGCTACTTTGCAAGACAACGCAATCAAGGCTTTTAAAGTATTGGATTGCTCAGGACTAGTGAGAGCTGACTTCTTTGTAACAGATGCAGATGAAGTGCTAATTAATGAAGTGAATACATTACCTGGCTTCACGCCATTCAGTATGTTCCCATTGTTATGGCAACACACAGGCGTGAATTACGCGGAATTAATCGATCAGCTGATTGAGCTTGCCATCGAAAGACATGCCGAAAAACAACAACTACACTATACAATGGATTGAGTGTGAATAATTTTGAAAAAATCATTACAAACAGTTGCTGAGTGGTTACACATAAATGACGAAGTAACACCGGATGTCACGGTAAGTGGCGTATCGATCAATACTAAAACCATTCAACCTGGAGATTTATTCATTCCGTTCAAAGGTGAAAAAGTGAATGGTCATCAATATGTGACTCAAGCTTTTGAAAAAGGAGCATCAGCAGCTCTTTGGCAGAAGGATGAACCAAATCCTCCACAAAATCTTCCTTTGCTTTTTGTAGAAGACAGTGAAATAGCGTTGCAGCAAATGGCACGTGCATATCGGGAAAATCATCCGGCAACGTTCATTGGCATTACGGGATCAAATGGGAAAACATCCACTAAAGACTTGGTGGCGGGTGTACTATCTCCTTATTTCCGTGTCCAAAAAACGGCAGGAAACTTCAATAATAACTTGGGATTACCGATTACGATCTTGTCGTTGGATGAAGACACAGAGTTTGCCATCCTTGAAATGGGTATGAGTGGCTATGGAGAAATTGAGTTCCTTTCAAACTTGGCTAAACCGCATCACGTTGCGATAACCAACATCGGTGAAGCCCATATGCAAGACTTAGGTTCGCGTGAAGGAATTGCCAAAGCGAAGTTTGAAATCGTTGCCGGTTTACAAGGTAATGGTTGTCTATTTTATGATGGAGACGAACCGCTTCTGAAGCCATTCATTCAAAAGTTCAATGATGAAAATGGATCTTCTACTATTAAAACCATTTCATTCGGGACAAATACGTCAAATGACATTTCAGCACAATCGATTCAAGCGACGGAGAATGGCAGTGAGTTTGATGTGACTGGACTGATTGACTCACATTTTATGATTCCGGTTTTAGGAAAGCATCAAGTCAAAAATGCATTGGTCGCGATATTGATTGCCAAAGAGGCTGGCTTATCAAACGAACAAATTCTAGATTCCTTGAAAAATGTTTCACTTACAGATATGCGGATGCAAGTCATTCCTGCTAAGAACGGATCATTGTTTATCAACGATGCGTATAATGCAGCACCGACTTCTATGAGTGCCGCTATTACCTTTATTCGTGAAACAACAATTCGTCCTGAAAAGTGGTTGGTTCTTGGGGATATGCTGGAACTAGGTTCTGAAGAACAGGCCTATCATGAAGACTTAGCCAATCAGATTAAATCGGAAGATTTTGCTGGTGTTTGCTTATATGGTTCACGCATGAAATGGTTATATGACAAGTTGCAGAAATCGTTCGATGAAAGACATCTAATTTGGTCGGAAAAGGATTATGAACCAATTCGCACTATGTTGGAAAGCCATACATCAGCAGATTCCATCACTTTAATAAAAGGATCTCGTGGAATGGCACTAGAACATGTGATTAATTAATACTTTACTCAAAAGGAAACTCTGCTTAATGGAGTTTCCTTTTTGTATGTTCAATATGGTCGCATGAAGCGTTTAAAAAAAGGTGAACTGGGTATCACAACTGTATCGAACAAGTCAGAGTTGCGATTCTAAAGGGGACTGAAAAAAATGAAAACCGGTCTATTATGCATTCATGGATTTACAGGAGGTCCGTATGAAATTGAGCCTTTTGTGCAAAATATTGAAGAGAAAACGGATTGGATTGTCAAAGTCCCTACGTTGCCTGGACATGGACCTACATTATCATTAACAGAGTTGACGGCGGAAAATTGGATGATGGAAGCTGAACTGGCCTTGAGACTATTGCAAAAGCAAGTGGACAGAGTGGTCGTTGTCGGTTTTTCAATGGGTGGACTGATTGCCCTTTATTTATCTTTGCGCTACAAGATTGACCGTCTCGTTCTTCTCAGTGCATCTGCTAAATACATTAATGGCGTTCAAATATTGGAAGATGTTAAAGATATCGTAGCTGATGTCGTGCAAGGGAATCTTTCAACCAATGCGTTTTACCATTTATACGAATACAAATTAACTCATACGCCAATTCGAGCCGCGATTGAGTTTATGCGAGTCGTAAAAATGGTCGAGCCTTATTATGAGTCAGTCACAGTACCGGTATGTATTGTGCAAGGCAAAAAAGATGGGATTGTTCCATTCACTTCTGCACAATATTTGTACGATCGATTGGGTTCAGAAGAGAAAAGCATGGTTATTTCAGAATGCGGCAAGCATCTCATATGCTATAGCGAGGATTGCGATGAATGGTTCGATGAAGTGTTAAGTTTTTTGGAAAAGAATGAGAAAACTAATTATTACGACTGTGGTTGATTAATTGCATATTGTCTTTATCCGTGTTAAAGTGATTAGAGCAATGGATACATTTTGTGTAAAGACTCTTCGGGTTTTGATGAAGAGCTCTTTTTTTTGAACATAACGGTTTGTTCAATTTTTTAGGGTAGGATGTTTAGTTTCAAACATCAAAAATGTGAGCTATCACAATAGCCTCGTTCTCAATAAGAACTTTACAAAGGCTACCAACAGGTCACAAGAGACAGCGTGATGCATACGCTTTGAACATGCTCCCCACTGATCGAACCGCTCGGCAAAAGACCGGGCTTTCCTTTAAATATAAGTCCCCTCTGATAACTCTACAGAGAATTTTAAGTAACGGAAACGTTCCTCGTATAGGCTCGAATTTGCCGCAACTTCATCTGAAAATGTAACCATTTGTCAAATGTAAACAAAAAGGAGATTAAATTTTGACAAATTTTTCAGAATTAAATATTAGCGAATCAACATTAAAATCCGTAAAACGTATGGGTTTTGAAGAAGCAACACCAATCCAAGAAGGTACAATCAAATTTGCAATGGAAGGCCGCGATATTATCGGTCAAGCACAAACAGGAACTGGTAAAACAGCAGCGTTTGGTATTCCATTGGTTGAAAAGGTTGACCCGAAAAACTCTAACATCCAAGGTTTAATTATTGCACCGACTCGTGAATTGGCGATCCAAGTTTCTGAAGAACTTTACAAAATCGGCCAAGACAAACGTGTGAAAATTTTATCTGTATATGGTGGACAAGAAATCGGACGTCAAATCCGTGCATTGAAAAATAACCCACATGTAATCGTCGGTACACCTGGTCGTATTCTTGATCATATTAACCGTCGTACATTGAAACTTGATAACGTTCAAACGCTTATTTTAGACGAAGCGGATGAGATGTTAAACATGGGCTTCATTGAAGATATCAACACAATTATGGAAAGTGTTCCAGCAGAACGTCAAACATTGTTGTTCTCGGCTACAATGCCAACACCAATCCGTAAAATTGCTGAAAAATTCATGAAAACGCCTGAAGTAGTTAAAATTCAATCAAAAGAAATGACAGTTGAAAACATCGAGCAATTTTTCGTTAAATCGCATGAGCGTGAAAAATTCGATATCCTTTCTCGTGTTATTAACGTACACCAACCTGAACTTGCAATTATCTTCGGTCGTACAAAACGTCGCGTAGACGAATTGTCACATGCTCTAAGCATCCGTGGTTATTTAGCAGAAGGTATTCATGGTGATTTAAGCCAAGCGAAACGTATGTCAGTTCTTCGTCAATTTAAAGAAAACAAAATTGACATCCTTGTTGCAACAGACGTAGCTGCTCGTGGACTTGATATCTCTGGTGTTACTCACGTTTACAACTATGATATTCCACAAGATCCTGAAAGCTATGTTCACCGTATCGGTCGTACAGGCCGCGCAGGTAAAAGTGGTGTGGCAGTAACTTTCGTTACTCCACGTGAAATGGGTTACTTACGTATCGTTGAAGAAACAACGAAAAAACGTATGTCACCACTTCGTCCACCAAGCTCAGATGAGGCTCTAATTGGTCAACAGCGTTTAGCGGTTGAATCATTATCTGAAATTGTAGACAAAAACAATATCGGTGATTACCGTTCATTCGCAACGGAATTACTTGAGAAATATGAAGCAGTTGACGTAATCGCTGCTGCATTGAAATCAATGACTCGCGAACCAAGTGATACACCTGTATCAATCTCTGAAGAACGCCCATTGCCAGCTCGTAAAGAGCGCAGCGGTGGTGGCGGACGCAGCGGTGGCGGTGGCTATAAAGGCAACAACCGTAGCGGCGGAGGCAGATCTTCTTCAGGTTCAGGTCGTAGCTCAGATCGTGGTCCATCTCGCCGTACTGGCGGTCGTGACGGAGCTTCTTCTTCTTCTTCACGTGAGGGCTCTTCAAGCCGCGGTGGACGTCCACGTACATCTTCACGTCGTGAAAGCTAATTAAATTTCAAAAACCACAGTCCTTATGGGCTGTGGTTTTTTTAGATTGTGAATGGTTGAAACGCGAATAGACAACCCAGAACTGATAATACATCTCTACCATTATCTTTTTTATGAAACGTTTTTACTGTAGAATCGTATGCATAGTAGAAAGTAGGTGTTCACATGAGAAATGAACCAATTAATCAGATCTCACCAAAAGGATTAAAGGTGTGGAGATTGTACGGCTTGATGCATTCCGCCATTATATGGTTATTGGCAATAGGTGCCGGAGTTTTAAATTGGTGGTTGGAAGGGCCATGGTGGGTATGGGTTATTTGTGTAGTGCTTCCTATACTATATACATACATTTTTGTTTATTTATTTCCTAAATTACGATGGCTTCGTTGGAGATATGAAGTTAGGGAACAGGAGATTGAACTTCAGCACGGACTCTTTGTCATCAAGCGGACACTAGTGCCAATGATCCGGGTCCAGCATGTAGATACGGAACAAGGACCCATTTTACGCAAATATGATTTAGCTTCTATTACAATCTCGACTGCTGCAACAAATCATACGATTCCGGCACTTATTACAAGTGAAGCGGACGAAATGAGAATTCGCATATCGACACTTGCAAGGGTGGCGGAAGATGATGTCTAACGAACGTTTTAAACTCCATCCAATTTCAGCAGTAGTAAATTTCATTAAAGGCTTAAAGGATTTAATTTTTCCGTTTGTCTTAATTTTTGTTGTAAATGGATTTCAAGGCGATTCCTCGGGAGGCGGCCATTGGACGGATTTTGTTCCTTATATTGTGGGGTTTTTGGTACTGGCGTTCATTTTGGGTAGTGGAATCATCAAGTGGAAACGTTTTGTTTACTGGTTTGAAGAGGATGAATTACGGATTGAATATGGATTGTTTGTAAAGAAAAAACGCTATATTCCTTTTGAACGTATTCAAAGCTTGAACTATACCGAAAGTATTTTACATCGACCTTTCAAACTTGTAAAAGTAACGATCGAGACCGCTGGTTCAGGATCTGCAAAAGAAGCGGAAGCAGAACTTACAGCCATTACCAGAGATAATGCAAAGCGGATCGAAACAGAATTGGCGAATGCAAAAAAACGTAAAACGTCTATAACGAAAGCTGAAGTAACATTAACGGAAGATCAAAACCATGAATCGGTCTTAGATTCTGCTGTTCCAATTTATAAAATGTCCATGAAGGATTTAATCATTCTGGCCACTACATCTGGAGGGATTGGTGTCGTATTCTCTGGGTTAGCTGTGTTCATGTCCCAGTTTTCGGATATCATTCCGTACAAGGAGATTTACGATGAGTTCGTTGTATTTCTGAAATTCGGCTTTTTCATTGTGGCAATTAGTATTTTTATGGTTTTATTGTTCGCATGGTTAATTTCCGTCATTCTGACAACTTTAAATTACTACCAATTTACGATTGTCCAGGAAAACGACCAGATTGTTTTGACTCGCGGTTTGCTGGAGAAGAAAAAAGTTTCCATTCCGATTGGGCGTGTTCAAGGGATTCGTATTGTCGAGAATCCATTGCGCCAATTATTCGGCTATTGTACGGTTATTGTTGAAAGTGCAGGGGGTTCCCTAGAGGAGCATGATAAAAACATAAAACTATTCCCGCTTGTTAAAAAAAGTGAAATCAAACAACCGTTAAATCAATTGTTCGTTGATTTCGACTTTGAACCTGAATGGACATCTTCTCCAAAACGAGCTAAATCATTTTATTATCGTATTGACTTCTTATGGATGATTCCAGTGATGGTTGCGGTCAGTTATTTTTACTATCCATATGGATTATTGTCATTATTACTGTTTCCGATTGTGATCCTATTGGCTCTGTGGCAACATCATTCTGCTGCATTTGCACTTAATCGTAACCAGTTATCTTTGCGATACAGAGGGATTAGTAAATACACGTTCTTCATCGAAAAGAAAAGAATGCAATCTCTTCAAATGAAACAAAGTCCTTTCCAAAAAAGAAAAAAGCTCGCTTCCATTCAAACCACAATCAAGTCGGGAATGCTTGGAACAACTGCTAAAGTGGATCATTTAAACGTAAAAGATATTGAGGAAGTCATGACTTGGTACGAACCTTCCAAGTATGAAGCTATAGAAAAAGGACAGCCACAATAAGGCTGTCCTATCTTTTTCTCTTTTTCCAGCTAATGATTCGTTGAGGATGGAAGTAACTAAGTCCAATCAGGAAACCAACAGCCAAACCGCTTAAATGAGCGGTAGCGTTAATGTTTGGTGTTAAGAAGGTCATGACGATACTGATGACAATGATCGGTAAAATGATTTGACGAAGTTGGGGTAATGTTTTGCGTGCATAGTACACCAGTGCACCAAAAGCCCCGAGCAGTCCGTAAATAGCACCACTTGCACCAACATGAACATAACTAGCGTCTTGCAAAAGGAAAGTTGCAACGGTACCGAATAATCCTGCCATGAAATAAATGGTTAAGAAACGGACTTTTCCTGCGAGCTTTTCAAGTTCAGGTCCAAACAAATATAGTGAAAACATATTGAACAGTAAATGCATTAAACCTGCGTGCAAAAACATTGGCGTGATGAAACGCCACCATTGTCCATCGGAGATTAGGTAATTGACACCTGCTCCATAATTAAATAGCACTGGGCCAAGGACTGGGACTAATGTAAGCAAATGAATGATAACATTAAGGGCAATAATTGTAGAAACCACTGGGTAAGACTTAATGTATTGTGAAAAATTTTCTGTACGACTAAACATGAATTCACCTCGAATTTCTATGTAAATATTATACCGTGAAAATGCCATGGGTTGAAAGGAGAAGTGTTGCATGATTAAAGGAATTGGCTTGGATGTGACAGAAATTGAACGTATCAAAGATGCACATATGCTTACGACTAAATTTAAAAGCCGTATTCTGACTGTACGTGAATTGGAGCGCTTTACTAATTTGAAAGAAGCAAGACAACTTGAATTTTTAGCTGGTCGTTTTGCAGCGAAAGAAGCATTTGCAAAAGCATTAGGGACTGGCATTGGAAAGCATTGCAGCTTTCAGGATATTGAAGTGATTTCAAACAATGTGGGAAAACCTGTCCTGTATTTTAAAGGACAAGAAGTCAACGGTCATGTGAGTATTACACACACAAAACAATTCGCCGCAGCCCAAGTAATATTGGTTGAATAATCCCTGTCCCTCTTTCATAAGATGTTTTAACGGATCGATATGAGAAAGGGTGGATTTATGCGTAGCCGTTTATTTGCAGGGTTAGTTGTACTGTTAATGCTTTTGTTAACAGCATGTGGGGCAGAGTCAAAAGAAGATGTGTTGAAGAAGTTGAGTAGTAAATGGGTTGACACGAAAGGGTATGAGTTAGAAGCACAGATGCAAATCAGTACAGGTTCTGAACCACGTCTTTACGATGTCAGTGTGTGGCACACAAAACCAGAATTTTACCGTGTGAAAGTTAGCCAAGCGGAAGAAGATGTTTCACAAACGATTGTTCGAAATAAAGAAGGCGTATTTGTGATTACCCCTACATTAGGTAAGACTTACAAATTCCAGAGTGATTGGCCGGAAAAAAATAGCCAAGCCTATTTAATCGGGTCTTTAGCACAAGATATTAAAGCGGATAAAGGGTCGAAAATGACAGAAAACAAAAATTCGTATATCTTTGAAACAAAAACTAGAAACAGTCATCAGAAAATGTTGCCGACACAACAAATCCATATCAGTAAGAAAACATTACTTCCGACAAAAGTATCTATCTTAAATGATCAAAAACAAGAACAAATCTTGATTACTTTTGATAAGATTACATTAGGAACTTCAAGAAGTGCTGCCGATTACAAAGCGGATATGCCTTCTGAAGAAAAAACAGAGAATGAAACTGCAAGTAAAGATGCTGAGGTACCAGTATTCAAAACGCATTACCCTGCTTTACAGTGGGAAGGCGTAGATAAGCTGGAGGAAAAAGTGATTAAAAATGATACACAAGAACGAGTAATCATGACGTATGGTGGTAAAAAAGAGTTTACGCTCATTCAATCTCCAATTACGAAAAAATCTGCTGACTTAGTACCTGTTTTTGCTGCTGGCGACCCTGCCGATCTTGGATTTGCAATCGGGGCCATCACAGATCAATCAATCACTTGGGAACAGAACGGCATTCAATTCTTCTTAGCAACAGATTCGATGTCTCGTGAAGAAATGATAACAGTGGCTTCATCGATGACTGCAGATGATTTAAAATAAAACAATTATTCTAACTATCGTAATTTAAATGAGGTATAGCCATGCAACCATCTAATTTTTATCGACCAACATTCGCACAAATTGATTTGAATGCAATAAAAATGAATATACTTAATCTGAAGAAACATATTGGTCCATCTAGTGATGTGATCGCGGTAGTAAAAGCAAATGCTTATGGACATGGTGATTATGAAGTTTCGACTGCTGCAATAGAAGCGGGGGCAAGCATGCTTGCCGTTGCCACACCAGATGAAGCGATTCGGTTGCGGGAAAGTGGCATCGAATCGCCCATTCTTGTGTTAGGTGCATCTCCCCCATCCTTTGCAAATGCTGCCAGCCAGCACGATATTATGCTTACCGTTTTTCAAAATGATTGGTTTCTTCACATTCCGTCCTTACCCAAAAAGCTGAAAATACATATTAAAATTGACACTGGCATGGGTAGGTTAGGTGTAACTACGGAATCAGAATTAAGCACGCTTATTCAAACTATCAATCATCGACAAGATGTCGTGATTGATGGCGTCTTTACTCATTATGCGACGGCTGATGATGAAGATATGGACCAATTTACACGTCAGCTAGAAAAGTTCAAAACGTTTTTGCATTGCTTTCCTGAAAAACCACGATGTATTCATACTGCGAACAGTGCAGCTGCATTGATGCACAAAGAATCATTATTTGACTCAGTACGGTTTGGGATCTCGATGTACGGAATATCACCATCAGCACATGTTGATAATGGACTTCCTTTTCCATTGGAAAAAGCAATGAGTTTGCAAACTGAAGTTGTGCATGTCAAGAAAGTGGTTCAAGGTTCTACCATCAGTTATGGTGCTACTTACACTGCCGATGAGGAAGAGTGGATAGCCACACTTCCAATCGGTTATGCGGATGGTATGCTCCGGGGGTTGAGTGGACAAGAAGTATTGATTCAAGGGAAACGCTTGCCGGTCATCGGAAGAATTTGTATGGACCAGTGTATGGTTCGTCTGGATGGACATGTTCCGGTTGGCGAACCAGTTGTGTTAATTGGAAGACAAGGAAATGAACTAATAACTATTGAAGAGTGGGCACAGAAACTGCAAACAATATCGTACGAAATTCCTTGTGTACTGACGAATAGAGTGCCAAGGACATATCCGCAATAGTGTTCGACATAAACCGACCAAACTAAAAATATTGTCAGATATTTTCCTTCTTTGTCTTCTCATACCAAGTTTTGAATGGTAAGATAGAAAAGTATTGAAAAGAGGGACGGGTTTGTCGGAGGTGTTGACTGTGAATGAAAAGAGAGAAACAAAGGAAGTTATCGTAAAACTCCCACGAAAATTTGTGAACGATCTTGATAGACAGAAAGAGCAACAACTGGCTGAGCCAGGAGAGTTTGTTTATATTTCGACAAAAAAAGTGATTAAACAGGTTCAACCCAATCTTATACGAGAAGCGATGATCAAGGGCTACGTGGAAATGTCCCATATCAACTTGTCAATTGCAAGCGAGTGTCTGCATTTGGAATACGAAGCGGAGCATACGGTGGAGCGTCTCGTAAGCGGAGGATGAAATCTTGAACGTAAAACGTGGTGACGTTTTTTTTGCTGACTTATCACCAGTAGTCGGGTCTGAACAAGGTGGAACAAGGCCCGTTCTGGTGATACAAAACGATATCGGGAATCGTTTCAGCCCTACAGTCATCATTGCGGCTATCACTGCGCAAATTCAAAAAGCAAAATTACCAACACATGTAGAAATCAATGCTAAAAAGTATGGGTTTGAACGGGATTCTGTTATTTTGCTTGAACAATTGCGTACGATTGATAAATCGCGGCTGACGGATAAAATTACCCAGCTGGATGATGTACTGATGGAAGAAGTAGATGAGGCGCTTGAAATTAGTCTCGGCCTCGTAAAGTTTTAATCATACATAATAAAGGACATCGTGCGCAGATTTTGTGTACGATGTTTTTTTGGTCCCAATTTAAAAAACGTGTGTAGTTGGCAATTTTCAGATACAATAGCAGGAACATATGAATTTGATTCGAGGAGGCTTCACCAAACTGTATGAATAAACAGATGGCAACATTCATTCAAGATAATATAGATGAAATACTTGTCAGATGGCAGGAATTAATGAAAGACGATTCAGAGGAACGATTCTTTCAAATAATGTCGCAAGATGTCATCGACAAAACAAGTCGTGAATTTGCAGAGTTAATGATTTCCAACCTATTTGAAGGTGAGAAAAACTATGTGAATCGTCTGAACGAATTTACAAGCAAAGTTGTTCGTTTTGGCTGGTCAATCAGCTTTGTCATGAAAGCAATCACTCATTTTTCACAAGTTGTTTACGATATGTTGGAACAAAATGAAACCATCACAGAGAGCAATATGAAGGAATATGTTTTGGTTTTCGCTAATTGGATTACACCTATGCGTGATGGCATTGTAGAAACGTATGCTAAAACATGGGAACGTACTGTGCAGTTGCAAAAAATTGCGTTACAGGAACTTTCAGCATCATTGATTCCGGTTTTTGACAAAATATCAGTTATGCCACTTGTCGGCACAATCGACACAGAGCGTGCAAAACTGATAATGGAAAACTTGTTGGACGGTGTCGTAAAACATCGTGCTGAAGTCGTGTTGCTGGATATAACGGGCGTACCAGTTGTGGATACAATGGTTGCACATCATATCATTCAGGCAGCAGACGCAGTTCGTTTAGTTGGGGCGAAGTGTATGTTGGTCGGAATTCGTCCTGAAATTGCACAAACAATCGTCACTTTAGGAATTAATTTGAAAGATTTCACTACTACAAGCACTTTGCAACGTGGTGTTGAACAAGCATTGGCATGGACAAACCGCAAAATCGTGGAGGTGGAAGAGGATTGAACTTACGTATTCCAATTTTAAAATTAAAAGACTGTCTGATTGTTTCAATTCAATGGGAGCTTGATGATCAAACGGCGTTACAATTCCAAGAAGATTTACTTACCAAGATGCATGAAACAAGTGCGCGTGGAGTAGTTATCGATTTAACACCAATCGACTTTATAGACTCTTTTATCGCTAAAGTTCTAGGAGATGTCATCAGTATGTCTGGATTAATGGGTGCCAAAGTGGTTATTACAGGAATTCAGCCTGCGGTAGCAATTACACTTATCGAATTGGGAATTCGTTTAGATGATGTGATGACAGCATTAGACTTAGAGAATGGTCTTGAAAAACTCCAACGAGAATTGGAGGCCTAAGTATGGGGTATCGGTCTTCTGTAGAAATTTTAACTGAGTGGGACATTGTTGCTGCTAGACAACTTGGTCGGAATGAAGCAAAAGAAGTGGGCTTCGGCACGGTTGATCAGGCACGTATCACAACAGCAATCAGTGAACTGGCTCGTAATATTTACTTATATGCGGGAAAAGGTAAAATCGAAATTGAACGTATATCAGAAGGCGGATCATTTGGCATTATTATTATCGCATCAGACGAAGGACCGGGAATTCCCGATGTTCGTAAAGTGATGGAGGATGGCTTTTCTACTTCTGGTGGATTAGGTGCTGGTATGCCTGGAGTAAAACGTTTAATGGATGATTTTAAAATAGACACAGTTTTAGGTGAAGGAACCGTAATAAAAGCGACGAAGTGGATTCGTTAGGAGGTTAGATTAAATGCCTCAAGAAATTGAAAGGCAATATAAGGAAATACTCCGACAATATGTCATGCGTCAAACAGAGCAGAATTTATATGCAGGTCAAAACTTCAGCCGTCAACTTATACAAAAAAACATAGCTCCCGAAGAGGTAATTAGCATACATAAGGCAGCACTAGAAGAAATGTTCCCGGAGTTGCCAATGAATGTTTGGAATTCATTTGATTTGCTAATTGAAATGATGATTCGTTATGGGCTTGCTCATGCGGAACATCAGAGCTTGTTGGAACAGCAGGAAGAAATGAAGGTTGAAATGGACTTAGCTGCCAATGTTCAACGAACTTTATTGAAAACAACTGTTCCGGTAGTTTCTGGTTTGGAGATTGGTCTTGTTTCTGTGCCGGCTCGTAAAATGAATGGGGATTATATTTATTTTCTCAGCGACGATTTGAATAATGCTGGCGTTGCAGTTGCTGATGTCATCGGTAAAGGAATTCCTGCTGCACTATGCATGTCCATGATCAAATATGGGATGGACAGTTTGCAGGATGCAACTTCCGATCCCAAAAAAGTATTGGATGTTATCAATCGAATTGTTGAGAAAAGTGTCAATGACGATATGTTCATCTCCATGTTTTACGGTCGCTATAATGTTGAACAATCAACCTTTACATACGCCTCGGCAGGTCACGAGCCTGCCCTTTTTTACGATGCTCAAAAAGAAGAGTTCTCTGAACTTCATGCAAAAGGTCTTTTGCTGGGTGTTGTACCGAATGTCACCTATACACAACACGATGTCAAAATGGAATGTGGCGACTTTGTCGTGATGATGACGGATGGTGTGACGGAGTGCAGAACGGATGAAGGTTTCATTGAACAGGAAATCATAGCGTCTTTGATTTATTCCTTACGTCACGAATCTGCTCAAACAATTGTAGATACCGTGTTTAAAGAACTGGAAAAGATGCAAAATTTTGAGCTTCGTGATGACTTTACACTCGTTATTTTCAAAAAAACATGTTAAAAGGTTTCAAAAAGATATCGAAGTGGTATTAAGTAATTATCAATTAAGTTACAGTGGATGGACGGGGTGTCAATAGATGAATATTCAAGTCGTGTTAAAAGAAGAAGAGAATTTCGTTAAAGGTTTTATTAGCGGAGAAATCGATGCATTTACAGCACCGATGCTTCGTGAAAAATTAGCTACTGTGCAGCCAAATGAGGGCTTGCAAGCAGAATTAGACATGTCGGATGTAACATATATGGATAGTACTGGATTGGGTGTTATTGTTGCGTTTTTCAAGAATATTAATGCTATTAACGGCCATGTTAAGTTAACGGGATTATCGCCTCGTCTAAAGAGATTATTTGATATAACGGGTCTTGGTGAAATTATGGATATTGAGACAGACGATAAAGGTGGAAACTAATCATGAGACCATTTGATTATGTAGAGATTCGAGTGCCTGCAAAACCCCAATACGTGGGTGTTGCACGTTTAACTATATCCGGATTGGCCAGTCGAATTGGCTTTACATACGATGATATCGAAGATTTAAAAATCGCTTCTTCAGAAGCAATCACTAATGCCGTGCAACATGCTTACACTGGAGTTGATGAAGGTGAAGTCGTTGTCGGATGTGCACTCTATCCAGACAAAATTGAAATCATGGTATCAGACCATGGTAAAAGCTTTAACTTTGAAGAAACAAAAGCCAAAGTTGGACCCTATCACGAACAACAAGAAGTACAGTTTTTACGTGAAGGTGGACTTGGTCTGTATTTAATTGAAACATTAATGGATGAAGTGAAAGTCCACCACCAAGAAGGCGTAACAGTCTTTATGACAAAGTATGTCGGAGAAGAGCAGGTGGAAGAGAATGTCGAAACTATCTCCTCCTAATCATCAAACTAAAGAACAAATTCTCGAGTGGATTAAAGCGTATCAAGAGTCTGAAGATGCAGAAGCTCAAACTAACCTGGTGATAAATTATCAACGACTGGTTGAGTCCATTGCACGAAAATATTCAAATGGGAAATCATATCACGAAGATATTGTACAAGTTGGCATGTTAGGTTTACTTGGTGCTATCCGTCGATACGACCCTGAGTTTGGCAGAACGTTTGAAGCCTTTGCAGTTCCAACAATAATTGGCGAGATTAAACGCTTTCTGCGTGATAAGACATGGGCAGTACATGTTCCACGTCGCATTAAAGAGCTCGGACCACGAATAAAATCTGCTGTTGAAACGTTAACCACAGAACTTCAACGTTCACCAAAAATCGTTGAAATCGCTGAATATCTTGAAGTAGATGAAGATGATGTATTAGAAGCAATGGAAATGGGTAAAAGCTACCAAGCTCTTTCGATGGACCATTCTCTTGAATCTGATTCGGATGGAAGTAGCATTACTTTATTTGACGTTATTGGCCAGCAAGATGATGGTTATGAAAAAACAGATCAGCGTATGTTAGTAGCAAATGCACTCAGTGTTCTTTCTGAACGGGAGAAACAAGTCATCCAATTTACATATATTGATCAGCTAAGCCAGAAAGAAGCCGGTGACAAACTCGGCATTTCCCAAATGCATGTTTCCCGATTACAACGAAAAGCTATTAAAAAGTTACAAGATGCAATTCTTGCAGCTGGTGGAGTGTCGTAATGAACTCGATACGACATCCTTTTTTAGAGGTATTCGTCTATCAGGAAGCAAAAGAGGGAAACAATGAATCGGGAGATACGTATTTCACGTATATGAATGAGGAGTATTTTTTATGTGCAATTGCTGATGGCTTAGGCAATGGACCAATTGCGAGACAATCATCTGAAATCATTCCGATGATTTTGGCCGAATACCATCATGAAACAATTGATGAATTATTGCTGAGATGCAACAAATTAATGTTCCAAAAACGTGGCGCTGCTGTAGCGATTGTCAAAGTCGACTTTTCTGCTAAGACCATTGCATATAGCTGTGTAGGAAACATCAAGTTTTATATGACTAGAAGAGATGACGATAAAATGATTTACCCACTACCAGTAATGGGCTATTTATCGGGAAGACCTCAAAAACTTCGAACTCAAATTTATTCCTATAAACCGGGTGATCTGTTCCTTTTCCATTCCGATGGTGTCGTCTTAGGGAACCCTAAGAGCACGATGAGAAGTAGTACAGGAGCTTATGATTTGTATCAAACATTAATACAAACAATTAAACATGGTGACGATGCAACATTTATCGCCAGTAGCCTGCTCCAATAAAATGGAGCGGGTTTTTTTGTGTTTAAAATTGGTTTGGATTTCGTTTCATCCAAGATTAGCTATGTATAGCTCCACGCGTCACTTAGTGCTCTGAAATGCGAAGCATTCTTTGCATCTGCTAAGCGCCTATTCATTTCCTTGTGTCAGGCAAGAGAGGCGCTTTACGCTTTTCTTATGTTAAAATAAATGGATGTAAAGCGAAAGGATGATAAGTCACATGGACGCTAAACAAATGATGCAACGAATAGCTAAAGAAACAAATGTACGCCCAGCACAAGCCCAGCAAGTTATCGATTTACTGGAAGAAGGTAATACGGTTCCTTTTATTGCACGCTACCGAAAAGAAGCGACAGGCTCACTGGATGAAGTACAAATTAAAGCGGTTGAAGATCGTTACCGTTACATACAGCAACTAGAGCAAAGAAAAGAAGAAGTGCTGCGCTTGATCGATGAGCAAGGGAAATTAACTGAAGAATTAACCCAAGCCATTCAGGCAGCCTCTGTATTACAAAGACTCGAAGATTTGTACCGACCATATAAGCAAAAACGCAGAACAAAAGCGACAATAGCAAAAGAAAAAGGATTAGAACCTTTAGCTTTTTTATTATTAAAATTTTCCCAAACACAGCCGGTAGAGCTAGCAAAAGACTTTATGAATGAAGAAAAAGAAGTGATGAACGCTGAAGAAGCATTGCAAGGTGCGCGTGATATTTTAGCGGAACAATTTGCGGATGACGCGAAAATACGTGAGAAAATCCGAAACTTAACTCGTGCAGAAGGATCAATTGTATCCACTGTGAAAAAACAAGAGGCCGACGAGAAAAGCGTATTCGAAATGTATTATGATTACACGGAGCCAGTAAAGAAAATTGTGCCCCATCGAGTTCTTGCATTAAACCGTGGTGAAAAAGAAGATATTTTGAAGGTCAATTTGCTTACACCAGTGGATAGAATCATTAGTGTCATGCGCGATGAGTGGATTCCAACGCACAGTTCCTCGCCAAGCATCAGTCAAGTAGCTGAAGCGATTGAGGATTCTTATAAACGCCTGATTGCTCCATCAGTCGAGCGGGAAATTCGCACGGAGCTAACAGAAAAAGGGGAAACACAAGCCATTCATATCTTCTCTGAAAACTTGCGAAACCTTTTATTACAGCCGCCATTGAAAGGTAAAGTCGTTCTTGGGGTAGATCCGGCCTATCGTACAGGTTGTAAATTAGCTGTCGTGGATGATACCGGGAAGCTTCAGGAAGTATCCGTCATTTATCCACATCCACCAAAAGCAGATCCGACAGCGTCCAAAAAAACCATTTTGGATGTATTGAAGCGATACCCTGTTTCAATCGTTGCCATAGGTAACGGAACAGCCTCCCGTGAAACGGAGCAATTCGTCGCGGAATGTTTGAAAGAAGCAGATCGTGAAATTGCTTATGTCATTGTAAACGAAGCTGGCGCCAGTGTTTATTCGGCTTCAGACACTGCTCGTGCGGAATTTCCTCATCTTCAGGTAGAACAACGCAGTGCAGTATCGATTGCTCGAAGACTACAGGATCCGCTATCAGAATTAGTCAAAATTGAACCTAAAGCAGTAGGGGTTGGTCAATACCAACACGACGTCTCGCAGAAAAAACTAAATGAATCATTAACATTCATAGTAGAAACTGCCGTTAACCAAGTGGGTGTTAACATTAACACAGCCTCTGCATCGTTATTACAATATGTTTCGGGTCTCTCCAAAACCGTAGCTGAAAATGTCATCATCATGCGAGATGAAAATGGCAAGTTTACTTCACGCGCACAACTGAAGAAAATTCCGCGTCTCGGCGCCAAAACATACGAGCAAGCTATTGGGTTCTTACGTATTCCTGAGGCAAAAAACCCGTTTGATGCGACTGGTATCCATCCAGAAAGTTATCAAAGTGCTGAAGAGGTATTGAAAACTGCAGGTTTGAAGAAAGCACAAATCGGCACGAAAGAAGCTGAACTCGCTCTTAATGAAATAAATTTGAAAGAGTTAAGTGAACAATTGGATATTGGGGAAATTACGTTGAAAGATATCGTGGATACCTTGAAAAAACCGACACGTGATCCACGTGATCAATTCCCTCAACCATTGCTGAAAACGGATGTTCTTCAAATGGAAGACTTGGCAAGTGGAATGGAATTGCAAGGAACAGTTCGCAACGTTGTTGATTTTGGTGCATTTGTAGACATCGGCGTTAAACAAGACGGACTCGTGCACATTTCCAAATTGAAAAAAGGCTTCGTCAAACATCCACTAGACGTCGTTGCTCTTGGTGACATTGTGACAGTATGGGTGGAACAAGTCGAAAAAACAAAAGGACGCATTTCTCTTACAATGCTTCCGCCAGTAAAACAAAACTAAAAGGAGCCTGCCTATCATGAATCGGTAGGCAGGTTCTAATGTATTCAAAGGATGGGGTGGCATGACGAACGAAGAACTACATCAACTGGTAGTGAGCATCTCTGAAAACGTGTTTCATAAGCCTTTTAAACATGAAGCTTATTTCAACAGTCGTCTCAAAACAACAGGTGGCCGATATATACTTCAATCACATCACATTCAAATCAATCCAAAATCATTCGAATTATATGGGCTAGAAGAACTTGAAGGAATCATTCGCCACGAATTGTGCCATTATCATTTACATATAGAAGGAAAAGGCTATAAACATCGCGATAAAGATTTTAAAGATTTATTAAACGTGACTAAATCTCCGAGATTTTGTGCAAACTTAGTGTCGGTAAAAAGAAAGAAAAGAGTAGCCCAACATGTCTATGGATGTATCTCTTGTGGTTTGCTGTATAGACGGAAAATTCGTTTAAATACCAACAAATACCGCTGTGGCAAGTGTTCTGGACGATTATTAAAAGTGGAATAATATTTCTTTAGAGAAAATGGCCAAAAGTGGTTGACGAGGAAGAAGTACCTCACTATAATAAGAAAAGTCGGTTGGTTACATAACATTATTCCGAAGTAGCTCAGTGGTAGAGCACCGCACTGTTAATGCGATGGTCGTAGGTTCGAGTCCTACCTTCGGAGCCAATATGGCCCCTTGGTCAAGCGGTTAAGACACCGCCCTTTCACGGCGGTAACACGGGTTCGAATCCCGTAGGGGTCACCATTCAAATTATAAACAAACTATGTTATACTCTACATAACGATTTTGAGAAAAAGATGTACAAGCATTCATGCTAAAGTAGTCTCTTCTATAAAGAAGTCGTGAGGGTCGTACAACTCACATTCCGAATTACTTCTAAAGTAATCGCGAGGGTGGCGTAATTTACTTCTCATAATACTTTCATTAAAGTATTCGCGAGGGTGGCGCAAATCTCCAAACGAAGATGGCGATTAACATCGAAGCAGGCGAAAGCCGATGCAGATGTCAAGCTCACTATAAACGTTGAGTCATAGTGTTTATAACAATCATATTATCGCGGGGTGGAGCAGCACGGTAGCTCGTTGGGCTCATAACCCAAAGGTCGCAGGTTCAAATCCTGCCCCCGCAACCAAATGGTCCCGTGGTGTAGCGGTTAACATGCCTGCCTGTCACGCAGGAGATCGCGGGTTCGATTCCCGTCGGGACCGCCATTTTTTATTGGGGTATAGCCAAGCGGTAAGGCAACGGATTTTGATTCCGTCACGCCCTGGTTCGAATCCAGGTACCCCAGCCAAATGTTTTTCTAAGTTTGCGAGCCATTAGCTCAGTTGGTAGAGCATCTGACTTTTAATCAGAGGGTCGTAGGTTCGAATCCTACATGGCTCATAATTTTGTTGTTGACTTCTTGAATTAACGTGGTATACTAAGTATTGTCGTTAAAACATCAAGCGGTCGTGGCGGAATGGCAGACGCGCTAGGTTGAGGGCCTAGTGGGAGAAATCCCGTGGAAGTTCGACTCTTCTCGGCCGCACCAAAAACACTAGCGCCCGTAGCTCAATTGGATAGAGCGTCTGACTACGGATCAGAAGGTTGTGGGTTCGACTCCTGCCGGGCGCGCCAAAATACCTTCTATATAATATAATAACGCGGGTGTAGTTTAGTGGTAAAACCTCAGCCTTCCAAGCTGATGATGAGAGTTCGATTCTCTTCACCCGCTCCATATAATTACCTAATGAACCTTGAAAACTGAACAGCAAAACGTCAACAATAAAGCGGAACACACTTCGGTGTGGGAAGCAAAAACTTGAACTTAATTGTTCATTTTAAAACGTCATTAATTTGACGCCAGCAACAAAGTCGAGCTAATCGACTCACCTATTATGGAGAGTTTGATCCTGGCTCAGGACGAACGCTGGCGGCGTGCCTAATACATGCA